>CAYMQP010000008.1:0-2125 GCA_964392505.1 uncultured Bacteroidales bacterium | reverse complement strand
ATCTTGACATTATGAATATTGAAAGAATAATCGTTCTGTTAGTTGCAGGCTTAATAATGCGTTCAGTTTCTACTTGCCAGAATAATTATGAAATTCTTTATCTAAAAGGTGATTATAAACAAATTCTGCAAAACACTCAAAAATTTACTACATCCGATGATTATTACTGGCATGCCCTAATATTAAAGAAACAGGGAAAAACTCTGGATGCCACAGAAGTTCTTGAAGCAGGGATTGGTCAATATATGGGAAATAAAGAGCTTGAGATAATGCTTGGCAATTTATATTTTGAAACCGGACAGCTTCCAAAAGCCAAACCTTATCTGTTAAAATATAAGGATAATCCTGAGGTATTTATGTCGCTTGTTAAAACACTTGAATTTGAAGGTCAATACGCAACAGCACTGGAACTCTTAATAGGAAAAATTACCCATGATTCGCTAAATATTCAGTATTTGACTCACCTGGGTGATAATTATTACCAAGTCGATAGTTTAGATCAGGCCGTTAATTTTTATACAAAGGTATTATCACTCAATTGCCATGATCAATTAATAGCAGCCAAGCTTGCTAACCTGTATCATAAAAATAAGCGATATAAAGAGTCGATTGAAACTTGTGATATTATACTGAAGAATGATTCAACAAATACAAAATTCATTAAAATCAAGGGTATGTCGGCATTTAATATGAGCGATTTCAACACCGCACAAACCTGTTTTAAATACCTCCTAAACCAGGGTGATTCAACTGAATTTGTTCTCAAACATCTAGGAATATGCGAATTTAAAAACAGATCGTATGACATTTCGAGAGAGCATTTATTATTAGCGTTTGCATCAGATTCAAACGATTTCGAAACATGCTATTTCTTGGGTAATGCGTTTTTGAATTCCCCGACTCCGGAACGCGGATTATACTTCTTCGATAGGGCTGATTCCCTGTTACAACCCGATCCTGTCGTTATGTCGTTGGTATACTATGACAAGCATTCGATATACAGTACATTGGGCAGGCATTTAGAGGCATTGCATTGTTATGAAATGGCCTATCAATATAATCCTAAACCCGAATATCTTTTTTATATAGCTTCCTTATATCAGAATCAACTAAAAGATAGCAAGAAAGCCTTAATATATTATGAAAAATTTTTACAGTCACTCCCACCAAAGCTGGAGTTGGATTACAAATTCGAAGAAAAACAAATTATTATTTCGTTAAGGAAAGTTGCTGAAGACAACATTAAATTACTAAAAGAAGAATTATTCTTTAATGGTAAACTTGAAGATTAATATTAATCGTAATAGTAATAAGGTTCTGTTTAAAAAGATGTTAAATTCAAGGAAGTTTCCTATTTTGAAAATTCATACGTAAGGTTTTCCAGAATTTCATTTAATTGAGCCATCTCAACAGGAATTGTCAGTTTTTGTCGAGCCTTCTCTAACGTAGTGTATACTTCTATTCGCAACATATTCTTTACCAGTATTTTACTGAAAAATATCATAAGAGCGGTTTCTTTCGGTTTATCGGTCAATATGATAATAGAAACTGATGAATATTTTTCAAGGAATTTCCTGAATACCTTGTTATGCGCTACCTGTTTCATTTCATCGATGGTTAAATCGAACATGCTTTCACGGCAATCGGCAAGCATTTTTGTAATGGAATCCGTCTGAGGTTCTAATAGATATTCGATAAAAGCAAGTAAATCATTCTTCTTTATTATACCTGTTGCTTTAATTGTTAGCAACTGTAAATCGGGTCGAATATTAAATTTAATTTTCATCTTACTGTTTTGATAACGGAAAAGCATGGACTATTCCGGTAGATTGCATACTAATAAGTATGGTAGGCAATAATTGAGATAATCCCATAATTATTTCAGGGATAACCTTTACGTGGTTACTCATTATAATACTGGGGAATTCCCACCCAGATATCAGAATTCTGACTGGCATTTTGGCGATTTAGGTAATTTCACACCGTGATCTCTTAACTCGAAGTTATAATATGTTTTTATGAAAAAGTTCAAAAAAGGTGAAAATTTATAATGATATGGATCATCAGTATTAAATTGGAAATGAGGAATCAAACAGAAATATCCTATCTCCATCACAAACTAATT
>CAYMQP010000007.1:11091-33481 GCA_964392505.1 uncultured Bacteroidales bacterium | reverse complement strand
TCCTGAACCTGTTGGGTTGTATATAGCATGATGCTTCCTTCATTACCATCGTGGTTTACTTGAAAATCGAGTATTTCCAATTTAAATGGCGATGGAATATCGAACTGTTCAACGTATACTTCGGCAGTTTTTTCAGTTCCTCCCTCAGCGGCCAGACCCCTGTCGAGCTCAACTTTAATAGCATAATCCTTATCTTCTTTTTTAATATCGGCAACCCATACGCTGAGTTTTTCTGATAATTCGGTTGTCATTACGCGAAAATCACTTTCATTCCCATCGATGGAAAGTTTTAATAACGATGCAGCTTCCGAAGGTGATACAGGATAATTAAAATCAAGCTCAACACGTAATCCTTGTTCTTTATCTTCTTCTTTTACTTCCCAAAACGCTCTGCTTGCAAGCACCTCAAGGTAAGGTGTATGAAATTCGAATTGCTTATCACCCGAATATCTTGCTTTTTTTATATAGTCGAAAACCAGGTTCGAAAAGCGGGCGGTATAATTTGTAGCCGGACTAAAACCCTCGCGAGGTGTAAAAACAAGCCGGCTGGGAGATTGCCAGTGAAACTTGCCTTCTACCATAGGATCAAACTTGATATATTCCTTATCGGTCCATATTCCCACCAGACTATCGGGTACCATGTCTTTATTAAAAGTAAAACTTAGTAAGGACTGAAGCGGAACCTCGTCTTCAAAACTTTTTTCAATTAACCTGATTTTTTTATCACCTGAACATCCTGATAAAACAATTACAAAAACTAAAATAAAAGTATATGTGTGCTTCATAATTATGTATTTGATTGTTTCTTATAAAGCTAAGGAAAAAATCATTACCTAATAATAACTGGATTATTTCTATCCTTTTATTATCTAGATCTCGCAATAAATGATACCCTTCAATTCATTAACTTCACAAAATTTCTTCATACCGTTAATCTTATGCAGAATAACATTTCCAGAAAAAATATCTTCCGGATTCTTAATTATGTTATTAGTTTTTTTATTGCCTACTTTTTTATCTTTCAGCTGTTGAATTTGGTATATCCTCTTTCAATAAACATCGAATATTCCACCCTAGTTATGTCCTCAGAAAAAACCCTACTGCATGCCTTTCTAACTTCCGACGATAAGTGGCGGATGTATACCGAACTGGACGAAATTACTCCCGAACTGAAAAAAGCCATTATATATAAGGAAGATAAATATTTTTACTATCATCCCGGAGTAAACCCGGTGGCTATTTTAAGGGCTTTCTATAATAACATAAAAAGTGGCAAAAGAACTTCAGGAGCATCTACTATTACCATGCAGGTAGCCCGTTTGCTCGAGCCTAAAGAGAGAACCTACAAGAATAAGATTAAAGAATTATTCAGAGCACTGCAATGTGAATATTACTATTCAAAAAATGAAATCCTTCAACTTTACTTAAACCTTGTTCCCTATGGTAGTAATATTGAAGGCGTGAAATCGGCGTCCATAATTTATTTTGGTAAAATGCCAAACCATCTGAGCATAGGTGAAATAGCCGCATTATCGATTGTACCTAACCGTCCTATTTCACTTCAACCTGGTGAAAATAACGAAATACTTATTGAAGAAAGGAATAAATGGTTAAAACGCTATAAGAAAGGGAAGCTTTTCGAAACAAAATATATTGATGATGCTCTTGCCGAATCCTTAAAGGCATATAGGCGGGAAGTGCCCAAATTGGCTCCTCACATAGCTTATCGCATGAAAGCTGAATACCCTTCAATGAATATAATACGAACAGGAATAAAAACCGAAATACAGTTAAAAACCGAAAGCATAGTTGGAGAATACAGTCGGCGATTCTATTTTCAGAATATTAAAAATGCCATTGCACTTATTGTTGATAATAAAACCAGAAAAGTGATTGCTTATGTAGGCTCGGCCGATTTCAATAATAACGAAGACGGAGGTCAGGTGGATGGCATTCGGGCTGTGCGTTCGCCAGGCAGCACACTTAAACCGGTTTTATATGGTCTTGCTTTCGATAAGGGTCTGGTAACACCTAAAACAGTTATTACTGACGTCCCGACAAGTTTTGGTGGATATGAACCGGAAAATTATGATGAACAGTTTCATGGAAATATTACGGTTGAATATGCTTTGGCCTCGTCATTGAATGTGCCCGCAGTTAAACTTCTGAACACAATTCAGCCTTCATTGCTTATTGAAAAACTTACCCAAGCCGGTTTTAATCAAATTAAAGCCGAAAAGGACGATTTGGGTCTCTCCATGATATTGGGAGGTTGTGGAGTAACGCTTGAAGAACTTACGGGTTTGTTTTGTTCACTGGCAAACGAAGGCAAATATGGCAAATTATATTATTTGCAAAACGATTCTGTATCGCAGACAACAGAAATTCTTTCAAAAGAATCGGTTTTCATGATTACAGAAATCCTTACCCAGCTCAAGCGACCCGATCTACCTGTGCACTGGGATAATTCCAAGCATACACCCAGAATAGCCTGGAAAACGGGCACTTCCTATGGCCGAAGGGATGCATGGAGTGTTGGTTATAATAACCGGTATACTGTTGGCGTATGGGTAGGTAATTTTTCGGGCGAAGGTGTACCCGAATTAAGCGGCGCAGAGAAAGCCACTCCCCTTCTATTCCAGATCTTCAATGCGATTGATTACGATTCGGAAAAAGAATGGTTCGCCATGCCCCAGGATTTGGATTTACGTTATGTGTGTTCGCATTCGGGTAAAATTCCGAATGAGTTTTGCGAAGATCTTATTATTGATTACTTTATTCCGGGAGTTTCCAGTATGGAGCTTTGTGATCATCTACGGAAAATTTATATTAATCCTGATTCTACAATCTCATACTGCACATCTTGTCTACCGGAAACCGGTTATATTATGGCTTATTATCCAAACCTGGTGCCTGAAATAATAAGTTACTTTGAATTGAATAATATTAACTATAAGAAAATACCTCCTCATAACCCCGATTGTGATCGATTACTAAGTGGAAGTTATCCGGAAATAACATCGCCAGTACACGAAAACGAATATTATGTAAATGTGAACGATAGCATGGAAATTATGCTCAGCTGCAATACGGCCAATGATGTTGAACGGGTATACTGGTATATCGATAAAAAATACTTTAAATCGATCGAACCGAACAAAATTTTATTCTTCCGACCCCATGAAGGTAAAGTAGAAATAAGTTGTTCCGACGATAAAGGAAGAAACAGTAATATTATTATTTATGTGAAATATTCAAACTTTTAACAACATTTTATAAATCCTGTTCATTTCTTATAAAAACTTTCGGGAGGACCCAGATAGCTATCACCAATCTTTCGGGTTTGCACAACGATTTTTTCAACTACTACTCCGGGTGTCACCATCCAGAATTTAAGTGTATGGGAACCTGGTTCTTGAATAGTATGTTCCGTAGTTAGAATTCTGATATTATCCGTTACTGAATTATTCCAGTAAGCCGGGTATTTCCAGTCGGGTATAGTATCAAACTCATGGATTTTATAAATCTGAGGTTCTTCATCGTCAAACGATACAGCATATTTCATACCCTCATCGTTATATATATTTAACGATGGTGCCACATAAACCTTAACTTTAACTTTACCGGTGCTGTATAAATGAATATTATATTCCAGTCTGGGAGCATCACCTCCGGGCTGTACTGGGGAATGCGTGGAGGGTAACGGAGTAACTCCCGATAATGTTCGTCCAAAACCTGGAATAACCTGCCACTTCATACCTTCCGATTCAGTTTTATCCGTATAATGTTCAGCCTCTATGGAAACATAACCATTAGCTTCGATAAAACCCTTAAAGTTTTTCAGATCCGGTATAGCATGTTTTAGGGCTTTGACTTTTACAAATATCTCGGTACCTGTATCGGAAATAACTTTTATAACCGATTCGTTTTTGCCTTCTTGTAGTTTTTCCCAATCGATACTGACCCATATTCGTTCTTCCTTATCGATTGTTCCTTTGGCTGAAGATAATTGTATCCATGTATCGGCTGCTTTCAATTGATATTGATAATCGGTTTCACCTCTGTTAAATAACTCGATATAATATGTTTGCTCATTGAAGTTGTCAAATTCCGGCAGCCACGCTTCATTATTAGATTCTGGCCACCAGTTTGCCGAACCTTCAACCATTACACCCATGTCGGCTTTTTTCGCTACATTAATTTCTTTCACCTCAGGCATAATATTTTTTTCGGGATTATTCCATGAGGTATAACCAATATGGGTTTGCGACATAAAATGGTTCCATTTTCCATTTGATAGCTCGTTATGATAGTAATTGGTTATGGCGGCATCGTTCTTAAATAATTCTCTTGCTCTTTCTGCCATAGCATTTGTTGAAGCTCTTTTCTGTTCGGCATACAGATGATTTTTTGCAACAGTATAATACATTTCGTTCAGGTTGGCACATGCTTCAATTGGATGTGTTACAAGTTGATAAAAGGCATCCTGGTATGCTTCAGGAAGTTTTGATCCGATATCGAGTGCCGATGCCAACAATTCGTTATATTCCTTAACAACTGTCTCGGCTTCACGGTAATGAAATAAGCTGTATGTATTGGGTTTAAGCATTTCCGGGGTACGTCTGTAATTAAATCGAGTATATTGTGTAAGCAAATAAGCAATATCTTGGGCATACACTGGTCCAAATTGCTCCTCGACCCATTGCCGGGTATATTCTGGTAACATATCGGCTGTTATTCGATCGGGATTCCATGCATAATCGAGAAAAAAACTGATGGGAAATTCCATGGGTTTTAAATCGCCCACATTTACAATCCAAATACGATCGACACCATGCTCGTAAGTCAGGTGCATCTGTTCCCAGGTTCGCGATATGGGATTTACATTTAACCACCGGTAGCTTACAGGTCCCCCGACAAAATCGTAATGATAATACATACCATATCCTCCCGATCGCTTAGGAGCATCAGGTTTAGGTAATCGGCGTACATTACCCCAGTTATCGTCGCATAGTAAAAGTGTAACATCATCGGGAACACGCATGCCTTCATCGTAATAGTCCTGTACTTCTTTGTATAATGCCCACACTTGTGGAATCTCTGAGGGATCTTTACCAGTCTCTTCCTTCAATATCTCCCGTTGGTCAGCAATTATCTTTTCGAGTAATGCAATGGCAGTACCTTCTGTCATAGCTTCATCTCCGTCACCACGCATTCCTATGGTTATAATGGCTTCATAATCTTTACGTTCACGTATGCTTTCACGCCAAAATTTCTGCAGGTTTTCAGGATTTTTCTCATAATTCCAGGGACCCGATCCATATCGGCGCCATTCGTCATGCGCCCGCATTAGCGGTTCGTGATGCGAAGTACCTATTACCACACCGTATTCATCGGCTAACTTGGGACTTAAAGTATCATCATCATAAAAGGCGCTACCCCACATGGCAGGCCATAAGAAATTTCCTTTCAGGCGCAGAATCAGTTCAAACACATGTTTGTAAAATTCATGATTGAATCCACCGAAATTTTCATTCGCCCATCCAGCTAAAGCAGGAGCCTCATCATTTAAGAATATTCCTCGGTATTTAACTACCGGACAATCGGAATATGTGCCAGGCATAATATAGATCTCAGCATGCTTTTTAACAGGAACATCGGCCCACCAATACCAGGGCGATACGCCTATTTGCGATGAAAAATCATAGATCCCATAAATTGTACCTCGTTTGTCACTTCCCGCAATAACAACGGCTTTATCGATTCCCCCAACCGAATAATCAATCGTAGTTATCAGAAAAGCTTCCCACTTATCCTTTATGGCAGAAACATTGAGTTTATTCTCTTCAACCAGTTTGTCTATGAATTTACTTTTTCCCAGGGTACCAATAATTAAAATAGCATCATCATTTGGATCAGGTTCGAACCGGAGACGTGGTTTAATACTTGTAACACGCTCGATATCAAGCTGCAGATCTTCTACAGTATGAATTACTCCTGCATGATCATCCTTATCAACTACTAGAGAAATTGCATTTCCATTTGCTACTATTGCTAAACTCCCACTTGTCTTTTCAAATTCGATATAGGAATTTAATTCTGTAGCCATTGACATTAAGACAGGCAAAAAAAGGACTATAGCAATAAATATTACTTTAAGCAAAACCCTGTTATTTATTGCACCTTTATTTTGTTGGCTACAATTTCTCGCACGTATTACAAATGTTTTCATGGCATTAAGATTAAAGATTTAGTAAAAATTCATATTTAGCTCAAATAATAAATATTTAGTGAACATAACTTACTTAGTTAAAATTATGAAATGTTAATAAAAATATCTCGCTTTAATACTGTTTCATGTTTAAACGTGATAAAATAAAATGAAAATAGCTTTGATTGAATCACCTTTAAATATGGCAAAAGTATTAGACAATTTATCCAACTTAAAGTAATAATCAGAAATTCTATATTTGTCTGATTGATTTATATTATTCGATATGCTGCGAAAAATTCTAATTATACTTTACCAACCTTACAAATGGTTGATTTATCTACCATTTCTGGCTGTTAACACGTTGATTTTTGGCGTTTTAGCTGTGCTTTTTTCCATGTTGTTTAATGCCCGCATCGGAAGTTATATTGGAGGAGTTCTCTGGTCGAAATTAAATTCTATAATGGTACCTATGATCGTAAAAGTCCAGGGCCGTGAAAATATCGATCCTAAAACCTCCTATATTATTCTTACTAACCATCAGAGCGCGTATGATATTTTCCTGGTTTATGGCTGGATAGGTGTTGATATCAAATGGATTATGAAAAAAGAACTTAAAAAAGTTCCCGGTCTTGGTTTTGGCAGCGAAAAGGTTGGTCATATATTTCTCGATCGATCAAACAGCCGTGCAGCACTTGAAAGCCTGAACATAGCAAAAAAGAAATTGGTAAACGGAACATCGGTTGTTATTTTTCCTGAAGGAACCCGCAGCAAAACTGGCTATCCGGGTGTATTTAAGCGAGGGGCATTTAAACTGGCATTTGATTTAAGCCTGCCTATATTACCGGTTACTTTAATTGATACCCGTAAAATCCTTCCACCTAGCTCAATGAATATCTTACCCGGAAAAGTCAGTATGGTGATACACAAACCTATTAGCATTGAAGGGTATAATGAAAAAAATATGAATGAACTGATGGAAACAGTCAAGGATCAGATATGTTGTGTTTTACCGGAATATTGATATAACTATCAGAATTACATAATGCGATAAATGTGTATTATAATTGTGAAATTCCGAGTGCAGTAAAAACTAAATTCTGACTTTCCTGTGTTTTGATTATGAGAAATAAGTGGATTCCTCTCGATAAAAAGTGTGAACGAGTTTACTCACTTGAATATATTATCAGTAAGGTTATTGGAAAAAACTTACCACGTTATTTTTACTCATTTATGAATTTACCCCGGAACACAATTTCATTTAACAATTTCCTTTTTCGCTGAGAATTCTCCCTGTCGACCAAATGTTGAGGAAATTCGTTCGAGGCTGATTTATATCCGATAGCTGCCACCAACACAGGTTTGTATCCGTCGGGTATTTCCGTTATGGAAATTATTCTGTTTTTATCGAATCCTCCCATAGGATGTGCTGAAAGTCCTAATGATGAAGCCTGAAACACCAGGTTGGAATAAGCCATGCCTGTATCATGGATCGCATAGGGATTTTCTCTGTTATTATAATCGGAGATAACCTGTGCTACAGTGAGTACCAGTAAAGGAGCATTTCGGGCCCATTCCTGATTTTTTTCACTCAAACAAGCCAACCATTCGGAATAAATCGGATCGTCCTTTATAATATAAATAAATCGCCAGGGTTGCTGATTCATACTAGAAGGTGCCCACCGGGCAGCTTCAAAAAGGCTTTCAATTATTTCCTTACTTAATGCCTTTTCCGAAAAAAGAACAGAACTGCGTCTGTGTGTTATTAATTCATGTACTGTTTCCATTGCAGCTAATATCTATTAATAAACTGTTAATTTATGCTAAAACAAACGAACAGGAAAAGTATTTTCAAAATTCGTGTTATAAATTTGTTAAAAGAAACCAAAACAACTAATGCTCCAAATTTAATTTTTATGTTATCATGAAAACAAAATATGTATTAATAGCTTTTTCGGTAGTTCTAAATATATATGGGTTTATTAACTGTCAAGCCCAGAAAGATGACTCTCAGAACAATGCACCCATTCTGAACTACGATGTACACCGCGAATACAACGATGATGGAGATTTAATATACTTCGATTCGGTTGCTGTTATGAGATGGGATTCCGATACATCCGATATTGAAATTGATACCTTGCTCGATGAATGGGAATATGGAGACCCTAATAATCCACATCCATTTTATTTTGGATTTCGTTTTCCGGGATATGGTTTCGAGTTTATGCCTCCTTTCGAATTTGACTTTGCAATACCCGATTTACACGATCTTAACGAAGGATTCGAATATGGTTTTTCATTATCACCTCACGATTCACTTTTTTCTCCCTTATTCCCCCAGGATTCTTTATTTTATTATCATCATGTGATGCCGCCATTCGATATGGATTATGACATCGATGCCCATATTCATCAAATGGAAGAATATATGAAAGAATTTCATGAAAGAATGTTAAAAGAATTTTATTGGTCGGATCCTGATTTCTATCCACCATGTCCCAATCGGGACGATTCATTATCAGTTCCCAATCAAACTCCCGAACCTTCATATAACAATTTTAAGGGTAATATGATAAATATTTAGACATAATATGATTTAATCTGCTAAATCCGAAGCTATAATTCTCTGTCTCATTATATTTCAAGAATTTCCTGCAATGTTTTAACATTGTATCTCACTTTGGCGATTATTAAAAAGTAAGTTTTATCTTTCTTCGAAAATCTGACGCAATTAATAATTCAATCTGGGTTATATATCTCGTACAAATGCTATATTCACACTTTTCCCAGATGGATTAACTTACATGAACAAATTACTAAGATTTTTTAATAAGGGAATTGTGCTATGGGTAATAGCCTTTGGTATATTGGCATATATTCATCCTCCCTTTTTTAGCGGATTAAAGAATTATATAAATATCTTTTTTGGTATCGCTATGTTTGGAATTGGTTTGGTAATTACTGAAAAAGATTACCGGAATATTATACGATCGCCATTGAAAGTGGCTTTTGGTACTTTATGCCAATTCACCATAATGCCTTTGCTTGCCCTGGTTACAAGTACTATTTTTAATCTATCCCCCGCATGGACGGTGGGTTTAATTCTCACAGGGGCAGCTCCAGGTGCTATGACAAGTAACGTAATCTCGTACCTTTCGAAAGGCGATGTTGCCTACTCTGTATCACTTACTGCTACTTCCACACTTCTTTGCCCTATTTTAACTCCCTTGTTAACATTATTACTTGCAGGCACACGCATTCCAATTGCTTTTTTCCCCATGTTCATTACTATAGTATTGGTCGTTGTTCTACCCTTGGTTGCAGGTTTTTTTGTTAGAAAAATCCTGCCTCAGTTAATACCCAAATTAGGAGAATGGCCCTCTACCCTGTCGGTATTGGCTATAGTAGTAATTACATCTTTTGTAATTGCAATTAATAAGGATAAGTTTGGATACGCTTCTTTAATCTTGCTATGTGCCGTAGCTTTTCATAATGCGATTGGTATGGCTATGGGCTTTTTTGCAGGATATATTGGCCGATTGAATTATCTGCGCAGAAAAACCCTGTCAATTGAAATTGGAATGCAGAATGCCGGATTGGGTGTTGTGCTGGCAATTACTCATTTTGGAAGTGAAACAGCTATACCTGCTGCGATCTTTACTATCTGGTGCATCTTAACAGCATCACTATTGGTTTATTTCTGGACTTTTCTGGAGAGAAAGCAAAATGTTATTCTCTAATATAATAAAGCAAAGGCGAATTATAACAGCTATATGTGTGCTTGTGCTTATACCTCTTGGTTTCCTGATAAAAGAATATACAGGACCTTTTTCGCATATAATTTCTGATAAATTAGCAGGAGCTTTTTATGTGATATTCTGGTGCTTATTGCTATCCTTTTTCCTACAACGCATTAACACAGTAAAAATAGTTATATCCGTTGTTATAGTAACATGCTTACTCGAACTTGTTCAGTTGGTTGAAGCACCAGTTCTCGAAATGATCCGATCGGATTATATCGGCAGGGCTCTTATTGGTAGTTCATTCAGTTGGAGCGATTTTATATTCTACATTATCGGTGGTGTTTTGTCGTATTTAATAATCCTATTAATTAAAAGGATAAAGAAATAATTTAATATAAGTTGTTTTGAGTATTGAAACTACCGATAAAAGCAATACAGAAATTATCAATGACAGTTACATTGTATGCGTTTTATTTAAAGATACAAACTGTGATTAAAAAGGAAAGAGGATTATTTTAGGTATTTAGCCAGTGTTTCCAAAAGCACTTTATAACGGATGGGTTTAGGAAGAAAATCGTTACAACCTACTGCAGTGCAATTACGTCGATCTTCCTCCATGGCAAAGGCAGTCTGGGCAATTATTGTAATATCCTTACGAAACGTCCTGATACTTCGGGTAGCCTCAAGGCCATTCATTTCCGGCATTTTAATATCCATTAAGATCAGATTCAGCTGAGGAGTTACCTTCGCAGTTTCAACCGCTTCACGACCATTTTTTGCCCTGAGAACAGTAACGTTTGTTTTCTGCAAGGCTGTTTCGAGATAAATGTAATTTGTCTCTTCGTCTTCCGCAATTAAGATGGTATATTGAGACCAATCGTAATCTAAATCGTTCGCATTAATACTGGAGTTCACCTGCGGCTGTATTTTCGGCATAGAAATATACTTTTCACTACGTAATTCTAAAATGGCCTGTAATGTCCGGGAGTTAGATAATAGTCTCATGTGATAGCATTGTGAAATCTTGTAGTTATACGCTACGAAATCTCAAATGTTCTCTTTTTACATGAAATACAGTATTTATTCCACGAACAATATATTTAAAAATATACTTTCAGATTCTTATAACAAAATGAAATTGTAATACCATCCTATTTCTGATTTGAAAAATAGCCTAAGAATCAACTGTTTAGCTAACTCTGGCTGTTAATAAGCTGTTAATAATTAGAATAACTATAGAAAAAAATCAATATACACCCTTAGCGTATTTTATCGAGATCGTAAGGTGTTATCTGATATACATAGTAATTTAGCCAGTTTGAAAATAATAAATGGGCATGGCTTTTCCATCGCACCCTGGGTACTTCTTCCGGGTCGTTATTTCGGAAATAATGTTTCGGGATATCGATTTTCATTCCCTTATTAACGTCTCGAACGTATTCATCTTTCAATGTAGTGGGATCGTATTCGGCATGACCAGTAATGTAAATCTGTCGCCCATTTTTTGTCATAACCAAGTATATTCCCGCCTCAGGCGATTCAGCAATAATTTCTAGTTCCTCAATTTTTTCAATATCTTCCCTTCGGATCTCAGTATGGCGTGAATGAGGAGCGTGAAACACTTCATCAAATCCTCTTATAATCGGAATTAAAGGATTATTAACCTGATGATCGAAAACACCGAACATTTTCTGAGGAAGATTATACTTCGGTATTTTATAGAAATGATATAATCCGGCCTGGGCTCCCCAGCATATAAACATGGTTGAAGTAACATGGGTTTTGCTCCAGTCCATGATAAGAGTAAGCTCATCCCAATAATCAACTTCTTCAAATTCAAGGTGCTCTATAGGAGCTCCGGTTATGATCATACCATCGAATTTCTGTTTTTCAATTTGCGTAAAAGTCTTATAGAACGATTTAAGATGCTCGAAAGGCGTGTTTTTAGAAGTATGATCCTGTGTATGTAATAATACTATTTCGATCTGTAGAGGTGAATTTGATAACAACCTTAAAATGTGGGTTTCAGTTGCTATCTTTAATGGCATTAAATTTAAAATAACTACTTTCAGCGGGCGAATATCCTGATGAATAGCCCGTGTATGCTTCATTACGAAAATATTCTCGCTTTCAAGAATTTCTACAGCCGGTAATTTATCGGGTATATTTAATGGCATTCGTTTACAGATTAGCACACAAAAATATAATTAATCGCCAAATATTTCTTAATTTAATTATCGGTTAGCCTTAATTGAGGTTTATTTAATAATTACAATATGTTTATAAATACTTATTAATTAATGATATACAATTTTGGCATTCTATTTGTGTTCCATACAGTAATAACACGTAAAATTTCAGGCGATGAAAAAAATGATGTTAATATTGGCTATGTTGTTGATCGCAGCAACTGCATATAATCAGCCTTCAAGGAAGACTGCCAATAAACAAACAACTGCAACCAAGGAAAAAAAGGATGCTTCACGAAGAAGTTCTTCTTCTATTTCCCAATCGTCAAGTGATAACAGGGCAGTCACTACTCCTGCCAGAAATGAAAGAACTAGTCGTGCAACTCGCCCTGAAAACACACGAGTTACTTCAACCCGGAATGAAAGCCGTGCCACACAACGGACAACTCAAACTCATGCCCAAACAACAGTCGAACACAGGAGTACAAGCAGAGCCTCAAATTATAATTCGGGTAGTAGCAGTACACCTCATCAAACCAGCAGCCCTAGACGAACAAGGAGACCTGAAGCTGTTGTATATGCTTCGCCCAGGGTTTACCGCGAACAACATGTCGCACATCACCATTACTCAAGTCCTCCGCGAAGCAGGGAATACAGATCGGTTCATTACGTATATCGCCGGCCTTTAGGTATTGAAATATATTGGACACCAGTAATACACCGTCACTTCTTACGGATTTACCCTATGGTTCCTTACTGGTACTATCATACCGGATACCGGATTGAAATGATATCGGCATACGACGCCATTTATTATCAGGGTGATGTAATGACCGTATACGGCAGGGTAACTGAGGTATATTACTCGAGAGCTACTGATGAGTTCTTCTTGTACTTTGGCCCTTATTACCCCTACCACGATTTCACGGTTGTAATGCCTGGATATCTTGCACGCCGATACAGTCGCCGCCCTGAAAGATTCTTCACAAATCAATATTTAGCTGTAACCGGTCTTATAACTTCCTTCAACGGTGAACCTGAAATAGTTGTGAAAGAATCATTCCAGATCCATCTGTACTAAAATTACTAATATAAGCATCACACAAAAGGTTGTCTGAATATCAGACAACCTTTTTTATTTAAATTTGGCCTATTTTTTGTACGTTCCCGATAAACTTTATGTTAAACCAAAAATGTATGGCAAAATGAAAAAATTAATATTAATGCCTATTATTTTATTGACTGCGATTAATTTAAAGTCGCAGGTGAATGTATTACTCCAGGAGGGTGAAATTATTCAGGTGGTTTTGACCGAAAATCTGGACAGTAAAATCTCAAAACCGGGTGATCCTGTAAGTCTTGAGGTAGCCGAAGATGTCATTGTTGACAGTATTCTGGTTATTGAACAAGGCGCTAAGGTATTTGGCACAGTTGTACAAACAGATGAAGCAGATCTGGCAGGAATGAAAGGCCAACTTGGTTTTTCAATTGATTATACAGTAGCCATAACCGGACAAAACATCAGATTACGATCCATCCAGTATGCATCGGGCGAATCGATAACTGATGAGGTTGTGGTTGCAGCTATTTTACTACACCCCTTATTTCTGCTATTTAAAGGGAAAGACGTTACCGTTGAAAAAGGTACGGTATTCAACGCCTATATTGACAGAGATTATGAATTAACATTTTAGTACAGCTGACATTCTCTTTGATATTAGTTATACTACTAATTGAAAGATCAGCTGAAAAATTGACTAATAAAAGATTATAATAATTTTTTGTTGTTATCGACAAAACCTTTACATCATGAAATCTACTACTATTTATATTGTAATGCTGGTTACGGGATTGTTGCTATGGCTTGCCTGTGAAAACAAATCCAATAATAATCAGACAACCAATAATCCAAAATATATAAAAACACTATTTGGAGGATGTAATGGACAGGATTTTCCCGATTTAAAACGAAGTTACATTGAGGAAGAAGATACTGTTATATTCTCAATTGTTAATGATACGCTCGATATTTATGTTGGATTAAACTATATATGTTGCGCTCCTTTTACAACGGATGCAAGCATTACAAATGATTCAATTCTAATGAATTTGAATGATACTTGTTCCAGTGTTTATCAAACTTGTTATTGCAGATGTATGTGTTATTATACCTGGGATTTTCTGTTTGCAGATTTTCAGAAAAAGGAATACTATTTTAAAATAGTATTGCACGAACCACGTGAAGAAGATCCGATAACGGTTAAAGAAGGATATATTGATTTAGAAACAATCAATTAACGGATTACAAAGCCTTTACTGTAGATTATAATCTGATATACTAACCGAAATAGAAACCGTTTTATTTCCATCTTAAATACGATTGTTATTTGACGTCATTATTAATAACAGGTGCTAGTATAAATTTTATCATTATGGGATAATGAATTTTATTTTTGCATACTATATTCTTCATACTCATTTATAGTATGAGCAAACAGGCATTACTGGGGATGACTCTTATCGAAATCAGGGAAGCTACAAAATTTCTTGATTTACCGAATTTTGCAGCATGCGAAATCGCACTTTGGATATATAGTAAAGGAGCTACTTCTTTTAAGCAGTTTACTAATATTTCTAAAATAAAACGGCAAGTCCTGTCAAACAACTTTGAAATTGGTCTTCAGCCCCCCAGTAAAGTGAGAACATCGATTGATGGTACTCGTAAATATTTATTCCCTGTAAAAAACAATCGATTTATAGAAGCTGCATATATTCCCGAAGGAAAAAGACATACACTATGTATTTCATCGCAGGTAGGCTGTAAATTCGGATGTTCGTTCTGTATGACGGGTAAACAGGGTTTTCAGGGCCAACTTACATCAGGTGAGATAATAAATCAGGTGCTTAGTATTGAAGAAAGGGAGTTGATTACCAACATAGTGTTTATGGGTATGGGCGAACCGTTCGATAATACCGATGAAGTATTAAAATCACTTGAAATAATGACAGCAGATTATGGTATGGAACTGAATCCGAAAAAAATCACTGTTTCAACAGTGGGAATATTACCAGGCATGAAACGCTTTATTAACGAAACCCGTTGCCAGCTAGCCATAAGTTTACACAGTCCATTTGATGAAGAACGATCAATGATAATGCCAGTTGAAAAAAAATATCCTATTCGCCATGTTATTGAAACACTGAAAAAACACGATTTTGGTAAGCAAAAGAACATATCATTTGAATACATCCTATTTCGTGGATTTAACGATTCGGTTCGTCATATCAATCAGCTGGCACGTTTATTAAATGGTTTACGATGTAAGATTAATCTTATTCGGTTTCATAAAATTCCCGATTCGTCTTTACAAGAAACCTCTGAAGCAGCATTACATGAATTCCGCAACAAACTTAAGGCAAAAGGAATTACAACCACTATTCGGGCCTCAAGGGGTGAAGACATATCCGCTGCTTGCGGATTACTATCGACAAAAGCACTTTTTATCAATTAATTTCCATCAAAAATTTGGTCTTCTCTCGCTATTCATTTTTCTTTGCAGTAAACCTTTCAGGTAATTTATATTCGAATTATATACAAGCTGACGCTTCTTTATTTTATGCTCTTTATACCAGCATTAACTTATCATTTGCTTGCTCAGGGAAGATTTGGTGAGCAATTACCTGATATCGCAATTGTTAGTTTAACATCGAGAAGCGGTTTGCTTTACAGTGGAATTGATAACTATCTTAACATCGATAGTGCGCTAATATTGCCTTGCGATACAGTTCTACTTGTCAATTCGAATGGTATTATTATGCACGATACCATCAATCAATACCTTATTATTCCTGAATATTCCGGCAATGTCCGATTGACAGTCTATTGTTTACAAAACAATGATACAGTTTCCTTAGGTTACCGCTACTTTACAGTGAATAGTGTGCCTGATCCCTTAATAACAATAAATAACAAGCCTATCAGCTCACCGGCATCGATCAGTAAAAGCGTATTACTCTCATGTGATAGTTTGGGCATATATGTAAGCGATGATATTATAGGCTCGGAAAACTGGTTAAGAATTACTGATTTTACCGTAGGATATAATTATGGGGGATTTCATGTATCGTATCCGAATAGTACAAATATTCTTTCACTGCAAATAAAAGAAGTAATCAATCGAATTGGACCTGATCATACAATAAGTATACGGTTTAACCTGGAGGGTGAAGGAAAAATCAAGAAACAGCTCCCTATATATAGGTTAACTCTCTATTGAATTGCCTGTAATTTGGCTAGAGCTTCTTTAATGGTGAGTTTCTTTTGATCCTGATAAGCAACAACAAAAGCTCTGGGAACCCGGCATGCAATACGTAATTTATCGGCTTCCTTATAATTATCGAACGATCCTATCTGATATTTGAACCATGCACCTTCTCTTACTTCCATCACACTGTCGGTTCCTGTGTAAAACGTTCTGATGTAATCTTCTTTTAATTGCACTGTATGCGCAGCAATTTGGACCCGGAAAATAATCGGACCACCTTCAGGTTCTTTCTTCTCTTGGGGAGGTATACGTTTAAAAACTTCTTCGGGAGGAAGGTTAATTATAGGATTATTGAAAAAACGGGCGAGCTCTTCAGGACTGACATCATTATCCCAGCCATAATTATATTCGACCGGAAAGTTCTGATATATTTGAAGCGCTCTTCCCTTATCACGTATTGCCAGTTTTTCAAGTTCAAAGGCTTCATGCATTTTATATTGGATCCACTCGGGTTTGTCGGCTTCCTCAAGAATTTCTCTTATGGCATTAGCACGTGCCATGGTTCTTTCACCTTTTCGCTCATAATACTTTGCCTTATTCATCCCCGAAGCATAGTGATTCATTTTTTTCATTTCCTCTAGAAACCTAACGCAATTCTCATCATACACTGTATATATCAGCGTGTGTCCTTCCTGGTATTTTTCCGAGGCCTCAATAAAATTTTTTATCATTTTCCTGTAATTCGATGAACTACCTTCTATTTTCTCCTTATCATCCATAGCACTCAACAATGCTAACGCTTCCATTTCGAGAGGTATGGCTGAATTAAGTACTTCTATACCTTTTTCAAGTCGTTTATCATCGATAACTTCCAACTTGATATTGAGTTCGCCCCGATATTGCTTTATAGTTATATTCTGACTACTTACGAAGCATAGTGAGAACATGAAACAAAATATGCTAAAAATAACTTTCATGGAGATTATGCCATATTTTTTACATATCCCCAAAAATAAGTAAACAGGATTGTAGTAACCAAGAAAAATGAAAGAAAAGATCAACTCCCCCTACAAAGAAATATCATTTGATACTTCCGGTGCCTCATATACCAGATATCCCATAATCAGGAGTGAGATAAAAGGTATTATTAATAATGCCATCAACATAATGGTAGAAATTGAAATACTAGAACAAATATAATCATTCGTCAAAAAAAATCAAACATTCGTCAAACAAATTTGATACTTCGTCACTAATTAGATGAATAATTGCTAAATAATATACCCTTTCTCTTCTATTGTTTAATCCTATGATAATAAAATAAAAAACGGTGAAACATCGCTGTGCCTCACCGTTGTATTTGGTTTAGTATAAGTAGTATATTACATTTCGTTTGATGCTTCCGGAGCAGAGTATACAAGGTATCCGAGAAATACACAACACAGAAATGGAATCGATAGGGCTATTAATAACATTATTAGTTAGGTTTGAAATTCAATAACAAAAATACACTTTCATCACAAAAAAACAAACGTTCGTCAAAAAAAAATGCAATTTTATCTCAATTATATACTGAATAATTTGCTTCTAGGATAAAATATTAATTCTACTAGTGAAGTACCTCTCTTCTACTTACCCTACTTGTATACTATTATTACAGCTCTCCTGTTTTCTTGATGAATTGCTGAAATACAATTTTTAATGCATGGAACCTTAAGTTTATTTTCACCATAACTATTTATGCGTATACGATATTCGGCGATTTCTTCAGAAACAAGCAACGATTTAAGTTGCCTGGCGCGTTCCGTAGCAAGACCAATATTATATACCGAACTGCCTCGCTTATCGGCATATCCATTAATTTTAATTTTCAATTGGGAATCACATATCAACAACTCAACGATTTGTTCTAATTTGATATTTTCGCCCGGTAGAGGCTGAAATCCATCGGTAGGAAAGTAAATTTCTACCCTCTGAACAATCTTTTTATTGGGATCAAAAAAAGAATCATCCTCTGTCTGAAGTGAAATATAGGCCTGCTTGATAGCTTGCATCAGTTCAATTTTATTACCCTCGCTATACGCAGCGATAAATGCATCACTTACTCCACATTTTTTACGAGCCTCATTGGCTTGATAAAATGAATTATATTCACCTATTGCATATTTATACCAGCTATCTTCGTTAAATACAAAAACATCCCGATTACCGTTATATTTAGCTTTTATTTCTTGCTCGGACAGTGGCTTACGACTTGCGGCAATCTGCAAGCGAAAGATAGTAGCATATTCAGCTTTCAGTGGTTTCTCTTCTTTCACATAAGTTGTTTTCGGAGCTTCAAGAGCTGTAACTTCTTCAGAAATGATAATTTTTTCCTCAACAGCAGATGGTTCGGATGGTTGATTCAGTTTTTCTATTGTTAATCGGCCCAGATCAATTTCATATAGTCCCGCTGAGGATGGAGTTATGGATGCTGAAAACTCTTCCATCTGATAACCTTCCTTCCAGACCTTTAATATATATTCATCTCCTGGATTCCCTGTAATAGCAAATCGCCCATTATCAGCCAGAGTGAACTGAGATTTTTCCTCACCTTTACGGGTAATATCAATGGCTACATTTTTTAGATTTTCACCGGATTGGCGATCCGTAACTACTCCCCAGGCACGAATCTGAATAAATTCAAAGTGATACAAATCACTGAGTGTGTTTTGCTGTTGACGATTCGATGCCAGGAAACCCGTAAGACCATTTTCGGCTAATGCAAATCCAAATTCATCGAACTGACTGTTCAACGGATATCCAAAATTTCTTGGAACTGCAGAAGGTTGCCTAAGATTTATATATAACAAATCGAATCCACCAAGGCCGCCATGACCATCTGATGTAAAAATCAATATAGAATCGTTGAGCATATATGGATTACTTTCGTCACCAAGTGTATTTATAAGTCCGGGAATAGATTTTGGTTCATCGTATCCGTAAGCGTTCCTATGGGTTATATAAAGGTTCCAGCCCTCCTCCGGTATAATATCTGAAGCAAATATCAGGATACTTCCATCGCTACTAAGGGCTGGATAGCACGCATTTCCATCGAAGTTTTGAATATCCAATAACTCTGATTTCGAAATCTTATTCCCCTCATCTTCAATAAAAGCTCGGTGTAATATATAATTTCCATCGCGGTTTTCACTTCGCAATGATTGAATTATTTCTCCTGTTTCATAGGCAATAGTAAAACCTGCCATTTCTGTTTTCGATGCTGAATGACCTTCAATTTTTCCGGGATTTATAGCTAAATCACTTGCAGGTTCCATTACACATAAATCGCTGAATCGTGGCGATGATTTCAGATAGCTGGCATTCGATTCATATATTAATTTACCAGCATATAGTACCGGATTTAAATCATTACCTTCCGTGCTGGCATTTATGATATAGATGTTTGTATAAGCAGAATCGATAAAATACTTATCGTAATATTCTATGCTTTTAATATACCGAAGTACGCGAGGATCGTTGTTTTCCATCAGATTATTATAACTGGTGAAATAGCTACGAGCTTCATCCTGACGTCCCAATTTCATGAGCAATCCTGCATATTCAAGAAATAGAACCGGTTCAACTTCTTTCGATTTGTAAAAAAGCTGAACATAATATTGATCAGAGGTTGAATACTGTTCGAGGTTATGAGCGCAACGCGCTGCCTGCTGGCATGCTCTTGCTTCAAATCCAGCAACGGAGTTTATCTTATTATAAAGTTTAAGCGCCTGCTCATATTTCTGCACACTGTAGTATTCATCAGCCTTATTGTATAATCGCGAAATTTTATTGCCCGAGGCCGATTTAATACACAATGCAAGAAAAAACAGGAAAACAAGTATTTTGGTCTTTTTCAGTGGCTTTAGTTTAGTTTTAGGAAGCATGTAGATTGAAGTGATTGAAAACTCAGGTTATTACATTAATAATCTTATTAATAAGGTTATGGATATTTTTCTGTGTATCATTGTCAAAATCGATAATTTTAACATTTTTTGCCTCACAATAATTTATAAACTGTGAAGCAAGTATGGTTCTTGAAAGTCCCTGTTCCAGAATATAATCAGAGTTTTTTTCCGTAATCCCTTCCCTACGCTGTAGCACAAATTTCTTAAAATCGAGTGTTGAAAAAACATCTTCGGGATATTCGTATTCGATAATTCTGATTATCCTTCGGTTCATATCCTCTTTACGGGCAAAGAAAAAAGAATTTGATATCTCCGTAAGCATCTCGTCTCCCCGCGATTCACCCATTATCATTATACTGAAGTCGACTTTCCAGCCTAAAAGAATATTAGCCAGAAGCGGAATATTTGTTAATCCGGTAGAGGGTATAAACGAAGGGAAAGGCGTGCTGTTGATAAGCCGGCAAAATGCATTTAAATAATAATATGCCAAAGTATCTTCAACAATGATATTATACTGTGCCTTAATAAAATCCTGATTATTTATTCGTACACCCATTAATGAATATACGGGCGAAAGCGTGTCGGTTGAGGCATTATAGAGCGATCCAGCATCCAGAATCATTGTTTCACTGCAATCATCCATTTCGTCGGCACGTTGAACAGCAAGTATTCGATATAATTTGTTTGGATAGATAAGGTGTGGTGAATGAGTGCAATAGATAATCTGCATCGTATCTTTAAGATCTTCAAAAACTTTTAATACATCTTCCTGGGCCCGGGCATGTAAACTAAGGCCGGGTTCATCAATTAATATAATCCTCGATACCGTGTTACGTTTTGCTGTGGCTTTTAATTCGAGGTAAAACGATAAGAACCATCTAACACCCCGGCTTCGTTGTTTGGGATAAAGTCTTTCATGCTTATCCTTGATCCAGAATTCCAGATAGGGTTTCCCGCTCTTTTCAGGATGGGTATAATCATAATGCTCCAGTTCAAAATTTAGAAGTATTTTACTACCCTTTCCTACACTCTGGCTCCAATAATCGTGGAAATTAATGGTTATTTCAGTGTTCAGATTTTCAATTTTTTGTTTAAGTATCCTATGGTTCTTTTCTCTGAAAAATCCTGCTTCCAAACCAGCAATTTCAAGAAAATTTCTGGCTGCTTTGTATCCCTCTACATGCACATTTTCATTCAGTATATCTTCAAGGTCGATCTTATTTGGCAGTAGACTACTAAAATCCTCAAAAAACTCAAAAACCGGAATCGATTTTATCAGGATTTCACCCATATCGAAAATAGTATAGAGATTTTTTTCCTGTTGTAATTCTTGCCTTGCCTCTGTTTCTGCTTCACGATACGAAATTCCTGCAAGAACTTTGGCAGCAACTGTTTTTAAAAAACTTTCTTCATCCGTAGCTTGCTGATGTTTTTTCTGAATGGCTTTAAGTTCGGAATTTATTTGTTGTAGTTTATTAAATGCCAATTTCTGATCCTTCTCAATACTCGATATTTCGTACTGATGCTCAAGCTCTTTACGTTTGGTAACATACCTATTTAGCAGCCTGTCAATTTCAGAAACATTTTCAACTGCTTCAATGCAGGCTTTGCATATCGAGACTTTCTCGGATAATTCTTGCGTCTTCTGTTTCACACTTTCAAACTCAGCAGCTTTTTTCGAAAAGTCTTCTTCGGCGTGCTGATAGTCGTTCTGAGCTGCTTCGTATTCCTTTTCAGCTATTAGTTGTTCATCAGGCTTTTTGGCTCTTTTAACTTTTTTTCTTGCCTCTTCTTGTTGTTTCCTTAACGCTGTTAATTTGTCTTTAGCTTCATTTTTAATATTTTCAGCGATTTCCATTTCTCTGAAAATATTATCGGCCTGTTCCAATAGTTTATTGATTTCTATCTGGGTTTTTTCTTCGATAGAAGCTTTTTCTATTTCTTTTTTCTCGTAATAATTGAGTATTTCATCGGTTGAGATAAAAAGCATGCTTGAACGATCGGCTTTCCATGACAGGGTTAATGAAAATTT
>CAYMQP010000007.1:6552-11081 GCA_964392505.1 uncultured Bacteroidales bacterium | reverse complement strand
TGCTTTTTTCGAGGAAGGGGATTATTTCTTGGGGAATGTGTTCTTTTTCCATAAGTCCTATCAACGATTCCTTTTCAAGTTGAAACTGACAGCTAACTATAGGCAGCGATAAGTCGCTTCGTAAAACATCTTCGTGAATAACACCTTCGTAGAAACTTTGCAGTGCTTCCAGAACTGAAGTCTTTCCCGATTCATTCTGCCCAATTAATGCTGTAATGTTATCATGAGCCATATTGCACCATCCGGAGTGAACGACCGAACGATAGTTCTGGATGTTGAATGATAGTAGTTTCATATATATGGAATCAGTATCAAAAAATTAATTGATATAAATATAACTTCAATCTTTCCAGGGAATTGTGAAAAGTACAAAAAAAAGAAGCTTTTACGGATTGTTTATTAGGAATAAATATCCACAGATATTAGTTAATAAATAGGCAACATCGATAAGTACTTATAATTCTATAGTTTAAGTATTTACTTACAATGAATTTTCGATATGATAGCGAAATCCGAAAATCGAAATATCATCGAGTTGCGAAAGTTTGCCACGCCACTCGGTATGTTTATCCAGTAGTTTTTGTTTCTGAACCTCCAATGAATACTTGCAGTTATTCAATAGAATATTACGAAATGGTCTATACTTAAATTTTTTTCCTTCAGCTCCACCAAATTGATCGACATAACCGTCGGAAAAGAGATATATTAAATCTCCCTCCTGAAGCTCAATTTCGTGGTTTTTAAAGGTAGTTTCTTCTTCAGCCGCAACCCCGATAGGCATTTTATCTCCCGGCACTTCAATCAGTTGATTCTCATTTTTTATTATATATAACGGACTAAATGCGCCCGCAAAATGAAGTATGTTGGTTTCAAGATCAATTCTGCAGAAAGCCATGTCAATACCATCTTTTTGTTCATATATATCACCTGTTTGATGGAGCGCTTTCATGATATATTCTCGTAGCGAATTCAGGATCGTGGCAGCAGTGTAGTTTTCATTCCTGTCAACAATCTGATTAAGAAAAGATATTCCCAGAATACTGAGAAATGCCCCGGGTACACCATGACCGGTACAATCGGCCATAGCGAAATATAATTGATTCTTTTTCCTAGATAACCAGTAAAAATCACCGCTTACAATGTCGCGCGGCATATACAGAAGAAAGTGCTCTGGAAAATACCGACTGATTACCATCTCGTTGGGAAGCAATGCCTTTTGGATATAACTCGCATATTTTAAACTTTCGGTTAATTCCCTTTTTTGCTTCTCGAATAAGAGCTTGATATCCTCCAGTTTATGTAGTTTTATTTTAGGCATTTATATTTTTTCAATTAAAATATTTTTTATAAAAATAAATTGTTTAAAGAATTAGTTTGTGATTTATATGACTAAGGTTGTATATTTGTTATTCAAGATTAATGATAATTCTATTTTCCTTTTCTGGTTAATTTGAGTGTCATTAATAATCAAGTGTAATTATGGATATAATTACTATTATTTTGTGCATATTCTGGGTTTCATTTTTTATTATGTATATTTTGGTGCTAGTTGCTCCTGAATATGTTGAGGATCATAATGGATTTTTAGTTCCCAGAAAATATACTTTTACATAGCATTCAGCTGAGAATATCGTATCACTACCAGATCGCCATTACTTAATACCAGAGTTGCACCCTTCCCCTCCGATAATAATGCTTCCGCTCTAATATTACCCATTAATTCTTTAACTTGTAATATGGATCCATCAGGCGAAAAAAGTTTGATCTTTCCGCTATTATCTTTTTGTTCCATAACTACTAAATTACCAGACGAAACAGCTGTAATATCAGTTATGATCTGCATTGGAGCGGATTTGTCATAACTTTGGAACCACGTTTTTTTACCTGTGAATGAATATCCTGAATAAAAGATCTTTGAGTTATTATATCCTGCAACATAAAAACCCCTTTCCGGTGAATATGCAGCATGCGTGGCCGTATATAGTGGATCGATTACAGCGTCCCATTTAATATAGCGCCGATCGTCCATTAAAATTATCCAATTATTGCCACAAAGAAAGATATCGCCTTCCGGTGAAATTAGCATATCATTAAACTCGCCAAAACCGGTATATTTTCGCTCAACTGTCTTCTGAGCATTCTTATTAAATACGGTTATAGCATAATGATTAACTAGCGTATCTTTGGTTATTGATCCCCCAATAAAAATCCGGTCGTTAACATCAATAGCACTTGTGTTGATTTTGATTTTGCCCAGGTTTTTATTCCAGATTTTTTTCCCATCGTTATCCAATTTAAACATCCAGCCCATTTTCGACGCGCTATCGGCTGAAAGATGTGTATAACCCAATACAATTATATCACCTTTCGAATCGATTAATATATGACTTACACTATCTTCAAAAGGCTGTCCAATAGTTTTGTTCCAGAGCATTTTTCCTGAAGCATCAAGCTTAATCACCCAGACATCGGCATATGCTGTATCATTATCACGCGTATTACAGGCCAGTATATATTCGGCACGTGGTGCAGCTGCTATTACTCCACCCGACTCAATACGCCCGTTATTATCAAAGCCTTTCGCCCAGAATATGGATGGACTTGTAAAATTATTTTCGCGAAGGTATTTTGTTCCCAGTTCGGTGGCTTTCAGGTTAAAAATATCGACGAAATACTGTCCGTCGGGATATTTTTTTATAAACTCGTTGAAAGCCTGTAAGCTGTTTACTCGCCGGGCCTGTTGGTATAATAAGCTTTGTTGCTTTGCTTTGGCTTCCGATACTTCCAACGCATCGGGATAATTCTGAATAAATTTTTCATAGGCCTCCAGTGTATTAATTCTTTTAGCATCGGCAAAAGCTGCCGCATTTCGCAATTTAATTACCGACTGTAAATATTCCGACTCCGGATAAGCTGTGATATATGCCATATAAGCGCTTACCGTATTTTGCGATTTGGCTTTTTCAAAAGCTAATTTATTTCGGTTTTGTATTGCTTTACCCACTTGCGCGGCATCTGGGAATTTTGCCAGAAATTCCTCATAAGCTTCCATGGTATTCATTTTCTCGTATTTCCTGTACTCAAACTGGTTTCTAATATGAATTACATTATCGTAATGTCTGAAATTTGGATATCGATCGAGTACTTCATATACAGCATCGAGATTGTTTTCTTCCCTAATGTATTTTATAAGCCGCGCTTCAATAGCTTCTATGGCAATTTCTATTTTCTTTTTCACCGGACGACTTGTTTTTCTAACCTCAGTACTTAAAAAATATTCACTGAGTATTTCGATATCGTCCTGTGACAAATCGCTTATTTTACCTTCTAAACGCTCAACATATTGCCAGGCATCAATAATATCGAAAAACGGTGATTGATCATCGGCAAGTATTAAAGCCACGCCAAAATTGGATCCAACATCGTTTGGATTATTGGAAAGATTCTTTTTAAAAGCATCTAAAGCTTTATCGTACTCCAGCTTTTCAAGATTTTTATAGCCCCTCTTAATATTCTGTGCATGAACACTTAGGCAGGTAGCAAGTATTATAGATAATACAATATATTTCATCATAATATAATTATTTTTAAGGTATGATGGAACACCCATGTTACATATTATATTACCATTTCGTTTATGTTTGATAATACATGGGTATTTCATGATTTACTCTTTTCAGGATTATTATTTGGATTTACTTTTTAAGAAGAGTAAACTCAACACGCCGGTTAATCGCTCTGCCATCTGCGGTATAATTTGTATCAATGGGTTTCAGTTCGCCATATCCTTTGGATTGCATGCGTGAAGGTTCTATGCCCTGTGAAACAAGATAATCAACCACCGATTTAGCCCGCCCTTCAGATAACTTCTGGTTATATGATTCCGAGCCCTCACTGTCGGTATGACCTCCTATTTCAATCAGCTGAATATTGTTTTCTTTAATAAACGATGCCACTTTATTCAATTCGGGATATGATTCAGGTAAGAGGGCTATCTTATTGAATTCGAAGAATATATTTTGTAATACTATCGATTGTCCTTCCTCGATGGTTTGAAGTCCTTCTTTAAATTCATCAAACAACACTTCAGGCTCTGTAAAAACTACTTTTCCCGTAGCCTGACAATTAAAGGCATCATAAGCTGTAAATGTATATGAACCTGCCGGTAAACCTCGTAATTCGTTACCTCTCATTCCGTTTGACCACTCAACCCTATAAGGTGGTGTACCTCCCACAATGCCTACTTTTATATATCCATCATTTAATCTTCGGGGTACAGTTCCCGTTAATGGATTAAATCCACCAGTATAACTCGAGTCGATAATTTCAGCTTCAAAATCGTGATGAACACACGGACAATCCACACAATTATCGAGTGGACGAACAACAATGTCATCGAAGTAATAGTAAGCATATTCTTTATTCATTAAGTTTTTCATATTCTTATCGGTGGCTACGTAGTTGGTATTATCGTATGATCGGAAATTTCCAATAATAAAAGATTTCTCATTGCCTTTGGCTTCATAAAC
>CAYMQP010000007.1:2985-6542 GCA_964392505.1 uncultured Bacteroidales bacterium | reverse complement strand
ACTGTACACATTTCTTCCCATTCATCAATATTATCGAGAAAAAGTCCTTCGGTATTATTAATCTGGGGTTTATAAGGCAGATTAACCATTAGGTCGTTTCGGATTTCCACATCGCTAAAAAAAACACTCAGCTGATCGACTGCAAATTTTGAATAGGAAGCTAACTTGTAAGAGAAATTTACGCAGTACTTTTTACCTTCAATTAAAGGCGATTTCAGCGTACCCTGAATATATTCTCGGTATCCATCGTCGGTACCGCTTAAAATTGCACCAGCAAATGCATCGCCGGATTTGGGTTGACTCTCTCCAGCAAAATTCTTGGGCACTCCAACCCCTTCCTGTCGCACCGGTGAACATCGGTTGAAATAGTCGGGTGTTGCAAGTGTTGGATATGTCCAATCCTTTACCAGCTTATGACTACGATCCTGAGGAGTGTATGTTTGCGGGCAATCTTTATACTCTTCAAAACTATAATTTATAACTAGGTTTTCCGATTGAGCATACAGATTTCGGCTGTTCAAATTGCCTGCAATTAAAATAATCGGTAAGAATTTAATACATCGATACATATTATTTTATTTGTTTTAGTTAGCAGTTGGATATACCTCTAAAATACAGAAATTATATTACGTGATCAAATAAGATCAGATAAGAATGTTAATGAAAATTAAAATAGATTTGATATCAATAGTTATTAAAGGAGAAATATATTTTATTAAAAAAAAATAATGTCTCCTATTATACTGCCAATATCAGATTAATCCCCTGCTTTTCAGTAAAGGCTCGAGTTCAGGTTCACGTCCCCTGAAAAGGATATACAGGTTCATGGGTTCGTCGCTACCTCCTTTTTCCAATATGTTTTTACGAAAAGCCTTTGCGGTTTCCCTGTCGAAAATTCCCTTTTCACGAAATGCCTCAAAAGCATCTTTTTCTAATACTTCTGCCCATAAATAGCTATAGTAGCCGGCCTGGTAATCCCAGTACCAGATATGTTTGAAGTATGTACTTCTATATCGGGGAAAAATCTCAGGAATAAGTCCTATATCTTGCAGGCAACTGTTTTCGAATAATTCAATATCAATATTAGAAACAGTGTCAATTGAATGGTAATTCATATCAAGCAAGGCAGCCGCTACATATTCCACTGTTGCAAAACCCTGGTTAAAATAACGAGCATTCCTAATTTTTTGAATCAAATCGTTTGGAATAGGCTCACTAGTTTTATAATGCCTTGCATATGACATCATAAACTCCGGTTCGGTAACCCAATTTTCCATAATCTGTGATGGGAGTTCTACAAAATCACGTTTTACACTTGTTCCTGAAATTCCTTCATAAGTAATATTAGAAAGCAACTGGTGCAGTCCATGGCCAAATTCATGAAAAAAAGTTAAAGCATCATCAAGAGTTAGTAATACCGGTTCGTCGTCAACCGGATTAGCAAAATTACAGACTATAGTTACTATTGGACGAATATCGCTGCTATCAATTTTATATTGTTTACGATATATTCCACACCACGCTCCCTGACTTTTTGTAGCACGAGTATAATAGTCTAGATACAACAAGCCCAGATTTGAACCGTTGAAATCTTTAACTTCGTATACCTCAGCATCTGGATGCGGTCTATGAAAATCCCCTTCAATTTTATTAAAACTCATTCCATAAAGCTTTTTACACAATGTAAATACACCATCGCGAACGTTATTCAATTCCAGATAAGGTCGTATTTCGTTTTCATCGAAGTTATATTTCTTATTTCGTAACTTCTCTGCATAATACCACCAATCGCTTGGGGCCAGTTTAAAATCTCCGCCTTCATTATCGATAATTTCCTGCATTTCTGCCCTTTCTTTTTCTGCAACTACCAATGCTTTTTTCCATACCTGATCGAGCAGATTATAAACATTCTCAGTGTTTTTTGCCATGCGGTTGTCAAGCTCATAAGCTGCATAGGTAGAAAAACCCAGTATATGAGCCTTCTTTACACGTAAATTTGTCATTTCTGCAATAATAGCTTTATTGTCGAATTCATTATTATTATTACCTCTATTGCAGTAAGCATTGTATATTTTATTTCGTAGATCACGACGTTTAGAATATTGAAGAAAAGGGATCATACTGGGCTTATGTGTCGTAAAAAGCCATTCGCCTTCCAAACTCATTTCACGAGCTGTTTTAGCAGCTGTATTTATTACATCGTCAGGTAAACCGGCCAAATCGGCCTTATCTTCGATAATAAGCTTATAAGCATTTGTTTCCTCCAGTAAATTCTGATCGAAAGTATTTGATAATTCGGTAAGCCTCTGATTTATTCCTTTAAGTTCAGCTTTCTTCTCTTCCGGCAAATTCACTCCCCGTCTTACAAAACTCTTGTAATAGTATTTTAACAGACTTAATTGCTCTCCCGTAATATTCAGACTATCCTTTTTATTATATATACTTTCAATTTTGGCGAATAAATTGCTATTCATGTATATATTATCTAGATGATTTGATACTTTCACACCGAAATCACTGGCAATCTCCTGTATACCTTCAGTAGCGTGTGCCGATTTTAAACCATTAAAAACGGCCTGTACATTTCTAAGCAATCGACCCGATATATCGAACGCTTCGATAGTATTTATAAAAGTTGGAGGCTCACTATTATTAATTATTTCATCGATTTCGGTTAAATGTTCTTTGATAGCAAAATCGAGCGCAGGAAGGAAGTGCTCCGGAAGAATTTGTTGAAACGGAGGAACCTCGAATGGAGTTTTATATTCGGCAACCAGTGGATTATCCATAATATCTGATTCTGTTTTACAACCACTTAAAATGATCATAAATATGATACATAAAAAGAAATAATAAGTTTTCATGATATAACAAACTAGTTAATGATTGTTAAACTAATATTTTTTGTTGTACAAAATCCCTGATTTCTATCATTTTTTGGTAGAAATAGCTGCGATTTTTAAGGTCTTAAAATATTTATTACTCTTTAGCTATATAATTATTTGTATGCTTGTATGTAATTTTCGCTATGAATACTATGAAAACCTGATATTTTGTATATTAGATAAAAAATAATCCATGACAAACAAGGATAAGGAAAGAAAAAATAATGGTTCACCCGATGCAAATCACTCTAATATTAGTACTAAACCAAATGAAAAACTTAAGCGGAAATTTTATGAGAAAGAACTCAGAAAATATGCCATTGAGCTGGTAAAATTGCAAGAGTGGGTCAAACAAAAAAAGCTTAAGGTAGTTGTTATTTTTGAGGGTCGCGATGCTGCTGGAAAAGGTGGAGCTATTAAGGCTATTGCCCAGTTTCTGAATCCACGTATCTGCCGGATAGTAGCGCTAGGCATTCCCACTGAAAAAGAAGAGTCACAATGGTATTTTCAGCGGTTTGTTCAATATTTACCAGCCGGTGGTGAAATTGTCCTGTTCGATCGTAGTTGGTATAACAGAGCTGGTGTTGAACATGTTATGGGATACTGTACAAACGAAGAATATGAAGATTTTTTACGCTCCTGTCCCCAATTTGAAAAAATGCTGATAAGATC
>CAYMQP010000007.1:0-2975 GCA_964392505.1 uncultured Bacteroidales bacterium | reverse complement strand
AAGATCCGGTATTATCTTAATTAAATATTGGTTTTCGGTAAGCGATGAAGAACAGGAAAGTCGTTTCCAGGCTAGAATTAATGATCCTACCAAACGATGGAAAATAAGCCCAATGGACATAGAATCACGTAATAAGTGGGTTGAATATTCCATGGCCAAAGACACAATGTTTGCTTATACCGATACTAAACAATCGCCATGGTATGTTGTTGAAGCTGACGATAAACGAAGGGCACGACTTAATTGCATTCATCATTTGTTAACATTAATTCCTTATAAAGATCTCACACCTGAGCCATTTAAACTGCCTATTAGAAAATCGGATATTAGCTATGTAAGGCCGCCTAAATACGAACAAACCTTCATACCGGAAAAATATTAGTAAGTTGCGAATTAACCTGATATAATGTAAGTCAATGGTTCACAGTTCAAGGTAAAGAGTTTAAAGTTTAATGTTTAGTTTTCTGAATATGGAGCCAGTGTGGTCAGCAGGTATACTAAATATTGATTATGGTACAAGAGCTTGTAAATAAATCCTATAAAAATACCACTAATAATTACCTAGCTATCAGAATTCAGTATCTTAATTTGCCGTAGTCAGTTATAAGTGTGCAGTACTAACCTGCAATACTATTCTTCTTTCAATAATCGATAGGTGTGTTGCAATAGTACTTTTCCACCCGGCTGGCCGTGACCTGAAATTATAATATCTGCGTCGTTATACTCTTCTATGATTTTCAATATAGTATTGGGCTAGGCTTCAAGATCTGCATCAGCAGTATTACCAAGCCCTTGATAATCTGCTGCTTTAACCAAGCATCCACCAAAGAGTATTTTTTCCGAAGGAATCCACACTACGATATTGTCCAACGTATGCCCTGCTCCGTGAAATGTGCATTGAACATATTTCTCACCAAAAGGTATAATCAGGGAATCTGAAAAAATGGTACTGGGAGATTCGTAGTGATTTTTTATTGCTAACTCTTTTGTAAGTGAATAAGCATAAGACTGAATTCCAGCTTTATGAAATGCTTTAAGCCCTCCAATATTATCAACATGCCAGTGCGTTGGTATTACAGCTTTTATATATAAATCCCGAGAATTAAGCCAGGAAATCAATTGTACTGATAATGTATCGTTTACCGGAGTATCAATTACTATAACAGAATCACTGTTGGTAAAAACTAATCCGTTACAGGGGAAACGACCTCGTCCGCTCAATTCTAAATAAGAAATATGGATAAAGGAATTTTCTGTCAGCGGCAATATTTCCAGGTCATCGTTTATTACGATCTTTTTATTTTCCTGATTATATATCAATGGAAATATAAATACCAGCAATCCACAAAGTAGTAATACGTTAATTTTCATCCTTTTTCAGGTAAGCGATTCTCCAATTTTTTTTACAAATAATCCTTCCTTGCTTATCCATTTATCATAAACAAATATTACCAGTATTGCGATTAACAGAACAACAAAACCTGCAGCTCCCGATATTCCCCTGATTAAATCGTTGCCTCCCGAGCTTAAAATAATAGTTATACCCCAAAACGCATTAACGGAACCATGCATAACACTGGCGGCTATAACTGATTTTGTTTTTATCGTAATGTAAAGGAAGAGAAATGTATACAGAGTACAGAAAATAATCATGAATAATACCCCCCATTGTGGATGTTGTGGAAAATTGTGCCCCATCAAAATAATGGGAGCATGCCATAATCCCCAAATAATTCCGATAAGTATAGAGGCTTTTACAAAACTTAAATTTCTGAATTCCGATAGTAGAAATCCGCGCCAACCTAATTCTTCTCCAAATGCTGCTAAAGCATTTATGGTAATAGCAGCTATTAATCCCTGAATCACATACAGCCAAACCGGATTGATCGGAAGTTTATCCATAGTATTCTGCATTTTTTCCAAATCTTCCGCTGTAATCTTGTTTCCAAACATTTCAATCATACCGCTCATATCGGTGGTATAGTGTATTCCTGGAAATAAAAATCCGACAAGTGTAGCGAGAAATACCAGAATTAAAGGTAGAAGCAGCGCCCACAGAAAAAACCAATTTACCCTGAACGAGATCATCAGAGGTTTAATCATGGACTCCTTATAAATGAGCTTTTGAACTATAAAAGCTGTCAAAGCAGGCATATACATGTATACAATTAGTATAACAGTTGCTATTACCGATTTCATGTCTATTTTTAACAAGTATAATGCTCCGGCGATTAACCAGCTCATAATAAAAGACAGCAAAAGAAAAAGTCCGATCTTTTTTGAATTCATTTTAAATTATTTTAATAACTAAGGATTACTATTAATGATAATGATAAAATTAATTCTTTCAGTTAGAATATTACATTTAGCAGATTGTAAATTACTGTTCAGTTATCATTTATCATCAATAGTTACATATTAATACTTCCTCATAACTTAACTACTAGTGTACAATAACAAAATTATATATTCATTTAATAATTGTACTTTTACCTAAATTTGGCATCATTTCATGAAGAAACGCATTGAGGATCTCAAAGTTGTCAGTAATAGAAGATTAAACGACGAGTTCTATGTGTTAAAGTTATTATCCAATAAAGGAATACCTGAAATATTACCCGGTCAGTTTGCCGAAGTTCGTATCGATAACAGCCCCTCTACTTTTCTGCGTCGCCCGTTTTCTGTATACGATGTCGATTATAAAGCAAAAACACTTGAACTACTCATCAAAATAGCAGGTAATGGTACGGCGCAACTAACTCAATTGGAATCCAATCAGAATTTAAACCTGATCTATCCACTGGGCAATCATTTTTCTCTGCCACAAAATGAACAAGTTTTACTGGTTGGCGGAGGAACTGGTGTTGCTCCTTTATTTTTTCTTGGAAAATATCTTTTTGAAAAAAAGAAAATTAAACCTGAATTCTTATTGGGATATCGAACAAAGGTGCTTATAATTGAAAAAGAACGTTTTG
>CAYMQP010000006.1:12410-34708 GCA_964392505.1 uncultured Bacteroidales bacterium | reverse complement strand
GTATATAGTACCTCTTGCAGGTGGGAAAGCACGAAAGTTAGAATGTAATTTGCCTCTGATGAATTCGTGGCATGCATGGTCTCCAAACAGTAAATGGATGGTATATGTATCGAAAGGATTAAGTATTTACACCAACATGTTTATAACATATATCGATAGCAAAGGTCATGCTTCCATACCGATACTTCTTGAAAATGCTTGCAATGGCAGGCGCGTTGCCAATTATCCTGAATTTGTTAATGTTGATGAGAAATATACATTTAACATGATCTATAAGTATGTAGATATTGCCCATATTAAACGAGCTTTATTTAAGGGTGACACCATACTTGCAAAACAATTATACCATCAGTTTATTGCCCAGGATCAATATTCACTGGTTAGCGAATATATGTTTCTTTGTCGGTTTAATCTGGAGATGAAACAACACGATGATGCTAAACGATTTGTTAAAATCGCCTGTGAAAAATACCCCGATAATGAAGAGATCCGGGTGTTATACCACATGATCTACGGGAAAACAAATAATTGAACCGATTACTAGTACTCTTTGCGGATTGGGAGGTAATTTCTGGATTCTGATAAATGCATACAGTTAAGCAGGTCGGTAGTGACTCGAATCGAATTATAGCGATTGAAAACAGTTAGGTTAATAGAGAATACAATGGCTTCATCTACGCGGCTGCGAAGTAGTTGAATTTGGTACGGTAAAGTTTTTCTTCATAAAAGAGTCCGGTATCATAATGGTCCTCGTCATCCTCTTCATAATGCCAGTTTACAATAAGCTCTTTAATTGAACAATTTTCTTCAAGTTTGCGCAATAAAGCAAACAACTGCATCGATGAACTGGTATTAAGATATTCCATATTAATATCGAAAATAACACGTGGTGCTGTTAGTTTTTCAACCCATTCAAAAAGCGGTTGAAAAATGCGAAAAGCATTATCGGGTAACGCTCTACCTTCGATTGATAAATTCCCATTTGTATTGAAACAAATCGCTGGTGATGATTTAGTAGCCGCGATTTTTAAATTCTGTAACGTTTCCATAATTTGCCCTCCATTTCATTATTATGTCCTGATTATGTTTACGTTGGGGGAGAAGCATTGATACATTCTGTTGATGAATGGAATTTATTTGATGACAAACGAGTAATTAGTAAAGGATAAATATTTCTTAAATATATTTATCGACTTAGAAGTATAGATAAAGCCTTTAGGTTCAATATATTAATCCTTTTACCTTGAGCGGCAATTATGCCTTTATTATGCATTCCCCTGATAGCTCGGGTTACAGAGAAATGAGTTACTCTAAATATTTCGGAAAGTTTTTTTGAGTCTGTTTTAAGATTATTTCATTGCTGTCAAATCCATTATTTTATCGAGCAGATAGTAAACTAATTTGGCATCTATGTTATGCATTGGAAACATTTATATTTTTGTATTTTTAAACAAATCGATAACAAAACAATACAAATTGTGAACAAGGTAATTATTAATAACTATAAGGAATTAGAGGCTTTTATTGGTAAAGAAATAGGGGTATCGGATTATCATACAATTACACAGGAGCAAATAAACAAATTTGCCGATGCTACACTCGATTATCAGTGGATACATGTAGATCCCGAGCGAGCTGCAAAAGAATCGTCATTTAAAACTACCATCGCTCATGGTTACTTAACTCTCTCAATTCTTACTTATTTATGGCATCAAATTGTTGATGTGCGTAATATTAAAATGATGGTCAACTACGGAATTGAAAACCTGAAATTTAATCAGAGTGTTCCTGTAAACAGCAGGGTAAGGTTACGTGCCAGATTAGCAGAATTAAAAGACCTAAGAGGTATAACGCGAGCCCATATGAAAGCTACGCTTGAAATTGAAGGAAATCCAAAACCGGCTTTTGAAGGAATAATCCTCTTTTTGTATCATTTTGTTTCATAGAATTTCGAAGCAGAGAACTTATAATATTCCATATGCAAAAAAGGATGTTTGTAACAACATCCCTAATTCTGTGGGCACTATAGGATTATTCATTCGCTTCGCTCATTCACGATCTCGCCCAAATTTTATCATCGGGTCTCGGTTCGAACCAGTGACCCTCCCGGTCTGTGCCCGACCTGCCGGAACATACCGGTGGGCAGGTTTGCTGGCGGTTGAAGCCTGGGGAAAAGTAATAACAGAAGGTTTTGTTTTTTGGAGAGGAAGTTGTAATTTGCTTTTGTTTATAGGAACACAGTTGAGAAAAGCAAACAGGAAAGCCACGTACAAACGATTATAAGCGTTTGCAAACGCATATTTTCGGAAAGTATACTGATAATTAATAAATTAAGCCATAAATTGGAGAAAAATTATCAGTTGCGTTTATACAGTAGTTATGCGCTATTTTAAAAATCATTTTAGCAAAGAATTTTATTATGAAATTTGATTTTTTAAATCAACTCTTTAGAAATAATGATTTTCAGGACATTTTTAATGAATTCGATTTTAATTTATTAAATAGTCCAGAATTCAAGGAAGATTCAGTTAGAGAAGAAATTGTCTATCCAATTCTTAAACTTCTTGGTTATTCATCATCTAATAAAAATAAAATAATTAGAAGTCAAGCATTAAAACATCCCTTTTACTACTTTGGTACTAAAAAATATAACATTAATATTATTCCAGATTACACCTTCATTGTTGATGGCAAACATAAATGGATACTTGATGCAAAAAGACCTACCGAAAATATAAAAGAAGGTAAAAATGTTTTTCAAGCATATAGTTATGCAATACACCCAGAAATTCAATCGAATATTTATTGTTTATGTAATGGAAAGGAATTTTCTACCTTTTTCACAACTAAACATGAACCAGTTCTTTTTTTTAAAATTCAAGACCTTGAAGAAAATTGGAAAAAACTTAAAAACTATATAAGTCCAGAAATAATTAAAAATCCTCAATTGAAAGATTTTTCATATGATTTAGGGATATTCCTATTAAAAATTGGAGACTTCCATCTTCTTAATGAACCAATTGAATTCACATTTGAAGAGATAAATATGATTGCTAAAATCAATGATAATTTATATTCTACAAGCAAACCTTTTGGAATTTATGGTTATGAGGAACAAAAATTCTTGGCGACTTTTGATTTTAATAGAAATCAATACAAACAACTGTTAGGTCTTTTACCAAATCAAGTTAAATCAAAAATTAATAATAGATTGGAGCAAAGTCCATTCTTGATGAAAGATGAAAATCCTCCAAAATCTCCTTTTAAAATAATTGCAAGGATTAGTAAAACTATTATAACCAATGAAAATGAAAGTTATTTACCTTTTAATGTTATCAGATTTGAAAAACAATAAAAACAGCGCATAACACGGTATATAAGCAATTTACTTGCTAGCTCTTTGACAAGGAAGTTCGCACACACTTTTAACTTTTTACAAAAGTCAAAAAAGTGTACTTAGAGATGAAGAGCAAAAAGTTTTGCGCTAGCGCACAAAACCCTTTGTTTTTGGAATTTCTACCAACAGTACTGGAAAATCGCAAACTGCTCATATGCCGGAATCGTTGTACGCAAGCCTAGCACCAATGAACAAACACAATAACCATGACAGAATCAAAAAAATCTTTAGCTGACTACAATGAAGGAGATACCTACAAGGGAGAATTAATCACTTCATTATACGCTGCCAAACAGGATTACCTGATTTTTGAAGGGGATAATTCTGGAGAAGTAACAATTGCTACTGAAAAAACTGAACTTAAGAAACGGTGTTCGGAAATTAGCCTGAAAATATCCATAATTACTGAGTATTTAATTACTAAAAATGAAAAACGAAAATTTGTAGATCGGATTGGTTTAGCTTACTCTGAGGCAATTGAAGACAATATTGAAAACGCAAATAAAATATGTGATAAAATAATCGATAGAATTGAATTATATAAGTGCAATCTAGGACGGTTTTATTATATGCTCAGTTGTTTCAGTATAGTTATTATAGCCATGATAATTTGCTACTTTTTAAAACGATACAAATTTATTCATGAGATAATTCCTCATTTCTATATAATGACCTATGCTTCTATTGGAGGATTTTTATCTGTGGCAAAAGATATTAAGAAAATTCAGATAGATTCTTCTGATTTTGGGTGGTTTCAAATCTTTTATGGGTCTTTAAGGATTATTTTATCTATGTTATCGGGATTAGTAGTCTACATTATTATAAAATCTGAGTTTATATCACCAGGCACAGGGACAAGTTCTCAACCAAATGTTTATTTTATTTGCCTATTGGCTATTGCAGCTGGATTTAGTGAATCAATGATACCAAATCTTTTAAAGAAGATTGAGAAAGAAAAAAAATAGTAAAAAAGGCCAGTGTACAACAAGAAGTAAAAAAAATTGCCGACTTGAATACTTTAGATGATTATATTAATTAAAAATATTAACGATCGTATGTTAAGACAGCTCCCTTCTTCGAAGGCAATTGTTCTTACCATCGACCGTTAGCACTATGCAGTGACAAAAATGAATCCAATATGAACTTAGAAGATTGCATATTATATGAAAATGAGAATTCAGGATTAGACTTTAAATCCATTCAATATAAAAAGAATAAATTTTCTGATTTATTGATTGATGTAATTGCAATGGCTAACGCTGATATTAGCGGTGAACGATTCATTATCATTGGGATTAATCATCATACTTCAGGTGAGAGAGATATTCTTGGGATTAATGAGAAATTTATTGATTCTGCAACTTACCAACAATTGATAAATGAAAATATTGAGCCGGAATTAGAGATTGAATACTCACCTTATGAAATTAAGAATTGTAAAGTTGGAATATTTAAAATATTAGATTGTCATAAACAACCCTATATGATGAAAAAAGACTATAATACCTTAAGAAAAGGAGATAGCTTTATTAGGAAAGGAACACATCAAACACGAATTACAAGAAATGATTTAGACAGAATATACTCTAAAAAACTAACAAAGAATTACTTTGACGGAAAGATTGATCTTTTTTTTAAGGATTCTAATTCTAATCTGAAGGTGATAAGTGCCATTGATGAATTACAGTATCCATCTGATATTGTAGCAGAAAAAATTCAAAAACTAATAAGTCAGAAGGAAAAAGACTCAAGGAGCGAGAATGAATTAACAGGATTGCGAATTAAAAGTTTTCCCAGTGTACTGGGATATACCTCATATGAAGAAAGAGATTTAGAAACACTTAAGAAGAATTTAAAAGATGTAAAGGAAACATATCTAGACGAAGATCTACATTATTTATTTGAACAAAAAGGAGAAAAAATAAATATTACAATTCTTAATAATGGGAATAAATACCTGGAAGATGCTTCTATTCAAATAAAAATTAAAAAGGACGAAGGATTTGCAATTGCTGATAGAATCTATGAAAAACCTATTCAAAGAAATATACTAGACCCAGCTAGTGCATTTATTGAACCTTCATTTGATTCTATTAATTATCCAAGGCTAAATGAAGACAAGAATTATTATATGTTTTTTGAAAATTTAAAAGACCTAAGACATTTAATTCCAACTGATGTTTTTGAAGTTCCTATAAGAATAGTAGTAGGACAACAACTGATTGGAAAAGATATTCTTTTTGATTGCAAATTATTTGGAAAAAATCTAATAAAACCGATAGAATTTAATTTAAACTTAAAAATAAAAGGAAGCACGGTTACTAACATCGCACATAAAAAATAGTTAGGTCTGTGATTCGCAATATTTTGTACCTTGTGGTAAAAACACTAACGGTAGATAGGAACGTATCCTGCATTCCTCAACTTTTCATATTGCTGGTCCGTTAGTCATAATAAAAAAAGGAGATGAAGCTAAATATTTATTACAATAGTAAAAGACTTAGAGATTTTGTATTTCAAATTGACAAGAATATTTTAACTGAAACAACAAGTGAATTTGGGGGAGGTGCCTCAATAAAAGGAAATGTTAAGGGAGGTCTTCCAAAATGGTTAGAAACAATTGGATTTGGAGGTGAAGCTTCATTAGAAGCAAATGGAAATGTTTCAAGTAAAAAGCAAAAAAAATTCACGGATATAGATTTGAAGGCTTTAGATTTTATCCGAAGAGAGATTGAAAAGAATAATTATTTTACTATTGAAGACAAAACAAGTTTAATGGAATTAAAAAATGCAGGAATAGTGCGCATGATTGGAGATTTTACACCGATTATTAATGGAAAGAATGGTGTAGAGCGTGTGGCAAATTTTAAAACTTTAGATTATATAGAATGGGTAGATAAAAAGGAAAAATTAGAATTTAGGATCGGCACTAGTACAGATTCCTTTCACTACAAAACTCCATTATATCAGTGTTTAAGCATGCATTCTCCTAAAATGAGATTTGACTTTTTTGGAATGTTAACTTCAATAGAAGAATTGTCCAATAATAAAATTATCAACCTTATGCCTCTTTTCATTGGTGTTGATTTTAATGAATATAATTAGATATGGTCTTAATTTTTCCAGAAGTTTGTAATCTCAAAAATATAGCTCCGCTGTTTGCTAACTTTGATAATAGATACAATTCATCGGAGATTTTAATTGATTATTCTGAGATTAATTTTGTTGACTCATCTGGAGCAAATTACCTATTGGCATTCCCTTTTTTCTTTAAAGACATAGTTAAGGATGTGAAAATTAGAATTAAACCTAATAATAACGTATTTAGTTATTTCAGAAACACTGGAATATTAAGAATTTTGGAAAATAACTTTGCCGTTGTAGAATTAGGTGAAAAGGAGAATTATTCTAAGGTCATTGGTGAAACTGTTAAATCAAATAAAAATCCATTTTTTAGAACTTACTGTACAAATGAAATGGGATTTCCAGAGATATTAAAGGAAATTAGCAGTAGAACTAATAGATATTTGAACACTAAAGGACTTATTATTGAGGTTCTTACAAAAAACTTAAACAGTTCATATGAAAATCAAATTGAATTTGCCGTAAGAAACTTCTCAATATGTATCCTCGAACTAATGCAAAATGTTTTTGACCATTCTGATACAAGTTTCGGTGCTATTACAATTAACTATTTAAAAAATCCTACTCCACAATTATCAATATCAATTACGGATTTAGGAATTGGTATTAAGAAGTCACTACTTAAATCTAACCTATTTAATAATACCGACTATCCAGATTCATATTATATAAGGCAAGCTGTAAATAAGGGCGTGACTTCTACAAATGATATTGGAAGAGGTTTAGGCTTATTCTCAGTTTCTGAAGCTGTGAGTAGACTTTTTATTAATTCTGGTAATGGTATTTTCGTTAAAAACAATACCACTCAGATTGAACGATTCAAAGAAGAAGTTAAAGATTTAGAAGAAGTAATTAAGGGGACTAATATAAATTGCTTCATAGAATTTACTACGGCTAACACTTTGTATGAGTAATGGCAATGAAAGTGCTAAATATTAAGGTTTGTGCCCAGCCTGCCGGAAAATATCGTAGGGTAGGTTTGTCGGCGGTTAAAGCATAGGGAAAAGTAATAAAGGTTTTGATTTTTAGAAAGGAAATTGTAATTTGCTTTTGTTTATAGTTACAAAGTTGAGGAAAGTAAACAGGAAAGCCACATACAAACGATTATAATCGTTTGCAAACGCTTCTTTTGGATATCATACTGATAATTAAAAAATTAAGCCTTAATTTAAAGAGAAATTTACTATCGCATATATAAACAAGTTGTGCGCAAATAACTACAATGTCCTATACTGAAATATTGACATAAGATGATTAATAAACTAAAATTAATATGGAATAATATATATTAGATTTGGAGTAAATAATAGTACTTGATAATCAAGATATTCTACAAACTAAATTATTATTAATGGCACTACACAGTATATATGAATTCAGATGGAAGAATTTCAAAGGTTTTAAAGATACTGGCTGGATCAGAATTAAACCAATAACAATTTTAATAGGACCTAATAATGTTGGTAAAACAAATTTTATTACACCAATTTTACTTATGAGTCAGACTTTGTCTTCCCGTGATGTGACAACACCTTTAATTACAAAAGGACGTCTAATAAATTGTGGCTCATATTCTGATATAATACATAACAACGATTTGAGTAAAGAATTATTTTTTGGTATCAGATACCTTAGTCATGATCCGATTGATAATATTAAGAAGCTTTGGGCATATCCACCTGGTGCTAATGAAGTTACATTAAAGTATGATAAAGCCAACGAAAAAGTTATATTAAAATCCCAGACCATATATGATATTTACAAGAGAAAGTTCTTTGATATTTATAAGACTGATAATGGTATGACTTTGGTTGATGGAATTGATAATAGAAAACTTAGAAAAGTCGAAAAGAAAGCAATAAGTGCCAGTTCTGCTCTTAATTTTGTTTACTCACCTACCCCAATTGTTAAGAATTTAGAAATTGGGTCAGATGATGACTCAACATTCTCTGAGATGCAATATTCTGAGGAGTTTAGCAAATTAATTTCAGCAATTGCATTTAATACCTCTGAGTTAAGAGATTTATTAAACTCTTTAAGTTTTATTGGTCCATTGAGGGAAATTCCACATAAATACTATGAGATTGAAAGTGAGACTTATAAAACAGTTGGACCGTCTGGAGAGAATATGGCTAACTTAGTTAGATATAATTTTGAACAATACAAAGTCAAAATAAACTTTTGGATTAAAAAATTTGGATTTGGTGATGAACTAGTTATTGAAAAACTATCAGAAGATCTTTTTTCAATTCTATTTTTTGAAAAGAGAGGGAATAAAAAAACTAGAATATCTAATTCCGGTTTTGGTGCATCTCAAGTCTTACCATTAATAGTTCAAGCAATAATTGCTGAAGAGCAATCTTTAACAATAGCTGAACAGCCAGAAATTCACTTAAATCCCAAATTACAATGTGAACTTGCGGATTTATTTATTGAAATGGCAAATAATGGTAAAAGAATAATTGTAGAAACACACAGTGAACATCTTCTATTAAGATTACGGAGATTAATAGCTGAAAAGAAGATCGATTCAGACAAAGTAGGTATATTTTTTATTGACAAGAAAGAGAATGAATCAATAATAAAGGAGATAAGCCTACAGAATAATGGATATATTGATCCAAACGATTGGCCAAAAGATTTTTTTGGGGAAGCTCTTAAGGAAGCCCTTTCATTAGCAAAAGAACAAGCTAAACAAGTTAGAAATGATTGATATAGTCATAGATACTTGTGTTCTTGTGCATGCCAACAATCCAGGGTCGGGTTATCAAGAAGCCTCAATTGAGTTGATTGAAAGATTATTGAATAAGTCAACTAAAATAGTTGTTGATGAAGATTTTAATCTCGAGAATCCTTCATCAAGTTATATTGCTAAAGAATATTCTGAACATCTAAATAATACAATGCTGGGTTTTTATTTCTTGGCTCATATAGGTCGATCAGGTCGTCTTAAATTTACATCTAAGAAAACTAATTATGCATTTATAAAGTTTATCGTCCAAAATGTCTCGAATAAAAAGGATCACCTTTTTCTGAAAATTACATATAACTCTACGGAAAAAATATTGGCCTCTCATGACTATCAGGATTACCATAAGTCAAAAAGGATTCTTTTTAAGAGAGAACATAAAATATATATCTTAGATGCTAAAGATGTTAACAAAAGATTATAACTGTGCACAGCAAGCGGTATAGGGCATGTCAGTATTTAGTAAAAACTTAAAATGGGACCTCCTACAAGATCGGACAGATTCAAAATTTAAAATCCGCCACGACCTCATAACGCGACCGTTGTACGCAATTAACTCTAATAGCTTAGATTTAAGTATTAATATATCTCAAAATATTATCTAAAAGATACGTGAGAAAGTCGAAAATAAATTACGATTTAATTATAGCGGAATATCAGCATATAACATCTGATATTAGTAATTACTACAAATCTCGTAGCCAGCTTTTTGCTATAACAATATCTTCTATTGGAGCACTTGTTGGCTTTTCAAAGTCTTTAGGAGATTTGTTTACATTAATGGGAATATATATTGTTTTTATATTCGGTAGTATTTTAACATATGCTTTTACCTATGAATCGAAAAAAAGACGTGCATATGTAAAAGTTTTTATTGAAAACAAAGTTAAAGAATTAAACTATTATTCTGCAATCAAATATGATTATCATGAGATTAAGATTATATCAAAGTTGAGGAAAAAGTTAAAAATTCCAGTTGAAATAATGCCTTATGAATATACGAGCATATATATTTTTTTATTAGTTGTGATAATTATTTTTTCAATTTTTATATACAATAAAAACTATGATGATAAAATCTTATATATTATGATAACTGGAATAACAATTTCAATCATACCTATATTACAGATTCATTATATTGATTCTGAATATAAATATCAAAAGTTTATAGAATATTGGAAAGGAATTGAAAAAAAAATGAATAAACAAAGTAAAGTTACTAATCAGAAAAAATCAAAATGAAAAATTTAAATGCTCAAGGGAAAGATGGTGAAGCAACAGTAGGTTGCGGTATTGTAATGCCAATATTGATAGTAGTTATAGTCTTGGGAATTATCTTAATATTATAAGTACATTGATACCATAAATTGAATAGTTAAAAGCTCTTTTTGATTCAATACAGCTTTAGCGACACATTAAAATTAGGTTTTATAGAGCCTTACTTAATGGAGATTATATCAAGAGAATTGTACGGTTTGTAGGGCTGAAAATAAAACTATGTACAACACACAATATAGCAAATAGCGGGAAAAGTAAAAGGTTTGGATATTATAGCTTGCATCAAACTTTTTCCTCGGTGGATGAGGATAACCCCGGCAAACCGCCACATGACATATTTCGGGATCATTACCTGGCATTAAAACATCCCGTCATGATAGACAAAATTGTCATTAATCCGCTTAGACATAAATTCCATAAACTTGAGGATATCAATGAACAACTAAACTACTATCGGAGGATAAGTAAAATTTGGTTACATAGATATATCATTCCCTAATATTAATATAATATAAGTTTATATTCTAAAAGTAGAAGGTAGCTTTTATAAGTATATAAAACTTAAACCATGTTTAAACCAAGTTTAAGCTTATATTTGTAAATTATGTGGGCACTACTGGATTATTCATTCGCTTCGCTCATTCATGAGCTCGTCGTCCTTCGTCCTCCTCGGTTCGAACCCGGGTTCTCACATAAGAAAGAACTTCAAAATAAAAAAAGGCACTGCTTGTTGCAGTACCTTTTTCCATTTTGTGGGCACTACTGGATTCGAACCAGTGACCCCCTGCTTGTAAGGCAGGTGCTCTGAACCAGCTGAGCTAAGCGCCCTTCGTTCGCCGAAGCCCTGTCGTCAGACAGGGCTTCGGTGGTTAAAAGCGGTGCAAATATAATGGTCTTTTAGTGAATTCAAAAAGAATTAAGTTATTTTTTCCAAAGCAGGAAATCTGCTACTACATAAGTACTTCCGCCTATATAAATCAAGTCATTCGGAGAAGATGAATCCATTGCTGAAAGGTAAGCTTCAACTACCGATTTATAGCATTTATATGGTAAATTTAATTTATTGAAAAAGGTTTCGAGTATGGGTACCTTCATAGCTCTGGGTATATTCGGTTCGCATAGATAATAGTATGCTGTTTCAGGTAAAATTTTAAGAATGGATTCCGGATTTTTATCGTCAACAAAACCTAAAATCAGATGCAGATTTATATGTGGTGTTGCTTGAATTTGATTTATGACCTGAATAAATCCTTCGCAATTATGTGCAATATCACATACCACTAACGGTGATTGGTTAACAGTCTGCCAACGACCCATAAATCCCGTTTTTAAAACGATATTACTTAATCCGTCTTCTATATGGTTTTTAGTAATTCTGATATCTTTATTATTGAGAATTCTCAGTGTCATTAGCACAGGTGGTATATTTTTCTGCTGATAGATTCCTTTTAAATCCAGTGTAATTGTCTTTATATTCCAATCATAACATTTAGCAAAATTCCAACTCACAGTATCATCGATGTTTTGCATTGCATAATCGGTGATGTAATATTTATCTGAAAACCATATATCACAATCCTTCTGAGCGGCCAAGTTTTTAAAGATATCACATATTTCATGCTGTGTTTCTCCAATGACAACGGGAATATTCTTTTTGATAATACCTGCTTTTTCTCTGGCAATTTCCTTAAGAGTGGTTCCCAGGAATTGGGTATGGTCATATCCGATATTTGTAATTACTGATACTTCAGGAGTAATGATATTAGTTGTATCGAGGCGTCCGCCCAAACCTACTTCTATTATTGCGATATCAACTTTCACTGAAGCAAAATAATTAAATGCCATGAATACCGTCATTTCAAAAAATGATGGCTTTACCTGTTCGAATATTGTTCTATGCTTTTCGGTAAAATCGATTATAAACTGTTGTGGAATACATATCCCATCCACTTTAATTCGTTCTCTGAAATCGAGTATATGTGGAGACGTATACAAACCTGTTTTATACCCGGCCGTTTGTAGTACCGATGCAAGCATATGACTTACCGATCCTTTACCATTTGTACCGGCAACATGAATTGTTTTGTAACTTTTATGTTGATGATTAAAATAGATATCTAGCTTGTGAGCGTTTTTAAGATCGGCCTTATATGCCGCCTTACCTATACGCTGATACATTGGTAACGCCCCATATAAATAATCGAGGGTTTGTTTATAGGTCATTTTACAGAAATAAGTAATACATTACCATTTTCCAATATGAATCCGTTCAGGTTTAATTCTGTCAGGTGTGGTTTTCGATTCTGCCGGATAACCCAATGAGATCAGAGCAAAAGGAATAATATGATTTGGTAGTTTGAAAAGATCTTGTGTAGCTTTGACACGGTTTTGCCGTGGACATAATCCTATCCAGCATGCCCCAAGACCTAATGCATGGGCCGTAAGCAATATATTTTGAGTGGCCGTGGAACAATCAATAACTCCATAACCCTCATCGTGTTGCAATAGCTCATCATAACAAACCAGGATACATTTCTTTGCCTTTGCAAGCATTCCAGCACTCCGATGAAAATTCATTATGGCATTCCGGGTAGCCAAATCGTTAAATATAATAAAATGCCAAGGTTGTTTATTGACCGCCGACGGGGCATACATACCGGCATGAATAATTTTTTCAACTACAGCAGTTGTAACTTCTTTATCAGAATATCTTCTTATACTGCGTCTTGTGAAGATAGCTTCTATAACTTCCATATATTACAGTAGATTTGCCATGAATTGCAGGTAAAATTATAAGAATTAATTTTTTATTTTAGTATCAGTTAATTAACAGCAATTAAGCAGATGGCAAAGAAGAATAAGAAGATTTTTGTATTGGATACCAATGTTCTTTTACACGATTACAAATGTATCTATAATTTTCACGAGAACGATGTTGTATTGCCCATAACCGTATTAGAGGAACTTGATAAGTTTAAAAAAGGTAACGATCTTATTAATTTTCATGCACGCGAATTCACTCGCGAACTGGATAAACTCTCAGGCGATGGATTATTCAACGGTGGTGTACCCTTAGGCAAGGGATTAGGCACTCTTTCCATCGAAACAGGTAAACCCTTTTCCGAACGAATTAGTGCATCATTTCCGGAAGATACACCCGATCATCGAATTTTGGCAATAGCCGAATATGTTTCTCTTAAGTTTAAGGATAATTCGGTTACACTTGTTACTAAAGACATTAACCTTCGCATGAAAGCCAAATCGATTGGCGTTATGGCAGGTGATTATGAAAGTGATAAGGTTCAGAATATCGATGAGATATATAAAGCCATTTATACCCTCGAGAATATTGACGATATATTAATCTCAAGGGTATATGAAGATTCTGAGGGTATTCCGGCTGAGGAAATAAAGATATCGCCAAATCCTAATCCCAACCAGTATTTTATAATTAAAGGAAATCGCTCGAGTGCATTAGTTCATTATAACTATACAAGTGCTGTTTTTGATCGGGTATTGAAACAAAAGGTATATGGAATTGAACCACGCAATGCAGAACAAACATTTGCCCTCGACGCTCTTATGAGAGACGAAGTTCAGTTAGCATCCATTACTGGGAAAGCAGGCACAGGCAAAACATTACTTGCACTGGCTGCAGCTATACATCAGCGACAAAAATATACTCAGATTTTCCTTGCTCGACCCATAGTACCATTATCAAATCGTGATATCGGATTTTTACCTGGCGATGCAAAAGAGAAGATTGGACCTTATATGCAACCACTTTTCGATAATCTGGATGTAATTAAAAATAAATTTGCATCTACCAGCAAGGATTATCAGAAAATTGAAGAGATGGTTAAAACTGAGAAGCTCATTATTACACCCTTAGCCTATATCAGGGGTCGAAGTCTTTCAAAAGTATATTTTATTGTTGACGAAGCACAAAATCTTACACCTCATGAAGTGAAAACCATTATAACTCGTGCTGGAGAAGGAACTAAGATGGTTTTCACCGGGGATATTGAACAAATTGATACGCCTTATCTTGATATGAAATCGAACGGACTTTCTTATCTGACAGATAAAATGATTGGACAGGAAGTTTTTGCTCATATTAATCTGGTTAAGGGAGAAAGAAGTTATTTAGCTGAATTGGCAAGTAATCTGTTATAAATAATTAATTCACATGATTGGGAAAAAAGAAATCTTTATAGTCCGGCATGGTAAATCGAGTTGGGATATGAACGATATTTCCGATATCGACCGACCTCTAAAACTCAAAGGGATCAGAAATGCATACGAAATGGCACGCCGGCTTAAAATTGAACAGAATCTGCCTCAGGTAATTATAACTAGTCCGGCAAATCGTGCATTACATACTGCTGTTATTTTTCTTACCGTATTTGAAATACCCTATAAAAAACTCACTATTGATGCACGTCTATATGGGCATGGGATTAAAGGTATAATGGACCTGATCAACTCCCAGCCGGAAGATGTAAGAAAGCTGATGATTTTTGGACATAATCCTGATTTTACCGAACTTGCAAGAAATTTTGCCAGAAATCCTATTTTTGAATTACCGACTTGTGGTATTGCCAAATTTAATTTCAAATGCGATAAATGGTCGGATGCAAGTAAAGAAACTGTAGTATCGGAATTTCTGGATTTTCCCGGTAAGGAAATTTAGAAGTTAATCCTTACGATAATCCCTGAACTCATATATGAGTAAAAGGCAACAAAAAATAATTAATCGCGAGATTAGCTGGTTATCCTTCAACGATAGAGTATTGCAGGAAGCACAGGATAAAAAAAATGTGCCCCTAATTGAACGAATCCGATTTCTTGGTATTTTCTCAAACAACCTCGACGAGTTTTTTAAAGTGCGGGTGGCTACTATAAAACGAATGATTGATATTCAGGAGGGCGGACAACGTGTTGAAGGAGAAAAGCCGAAACGCTTAATGAATAAAATTCAGAAGAAAGTAATTAAACTGCAGAATAAATTTGAAACTACATTTCATAATATTCTTGGAGAACTGGAGCAACACGATATTTTCATCATTAACGAAAAGGAACTAAATCCAATACAAGAGATTTTTGTCAAAAATTATTTTAAGGAAAAGATTAATCCGGTAATATCACCGATCATGTTAAATAATGTTGATTCTTTTCCTTATCTGAAAGATAAATCTATATATTTTGCCATAAAACTTCTTCAAACCAGTCCTTCGGGTAACAAAGATTTTGCGTTAATTGAAATACCAACCGATGTTTTACCACGATTTATCGAATTACCTTCGGAGTCGAATCGGAAATTCATTATTTTAATTGAAGATATTATCAGATTTGCCCTTGAAGATATATTCGCGATTTTTGAATTCGACACATGCGATGCTTGGACCATAAAACTCACTCGCGATGCTGAGTTAGATATGGATAACGATGTTTCTCTCAGTTTTTTAGAGTTGATGTCAAAAGGTGTAATGGGAAGAAAAACGGGCGAACCTGTGCGATTTGTTTTCGATAACCGTATTGCCAAGGATCTTTTGGAATACATAATTCATAAGCTTAACCTGGATGAAGAAAGCAATTTAATCCCCGGAGGGAGGTATCATAATTTTAAAGATTTTATAAGTTTTCCTAATGTTGGTTCTGAGCATCTTGTATATGAAAAAATACCGCCTGTATGGCATAAACTGGTTAAATATAATAAAAGTATTCTGGCAGTTATTAAACAAAAAGATTTTATGATTCATGTGCCTTATCAGGATTTTAATATTTTCATCAACCTATTGCAGGAGGCAGCCATTGATCCTAAGGTCAAAGAAATTTCTCTTACTATATATCGTGTCGCACGAAATTCACAGGTTATTAATGCGCTTATCAATGCTTGCCGCAACGGAAAAACAGTGAATGTTGTAATTGAATTACAAGCTCGCTTCGATGAAGAATCCAACATTTACTGGTCGCGAATTCTCGAAGAGGCCGGAGCAAACATTTATTTTGGAATTCCTCGTTTGAAAGTTCATTCCAAACTATTAAGTATTACCCGAATTGAGGACCGTAAACCATTTCTTTATTCCTGTGTAAGTACTGGAAATTTCCATGAGGAGACAGCCAACATTTATAGCGATCTGTTATTGTTCACAGCCGATAAACGAATTACCCACGAAGTAAAAAAAGTATTTGATTTCTTTGCTAATACACATCAGAACCAGTACTATCGTCATTTCATTGTTTCGCCTTTATACATGCGCAAACGTCTGTATAAACTTATCGAAAACGAGACAAAATTTGCACGGGCAGGTAAAAAGGCCAAAATAGTACTCAAACTTAATTCATTGGTTGATAAGGAGATCATTTATAAACTTTATCAGGCTAACAATGCGGGTGTTGATATTGACTTAATCATACGGGGTGCATGCTCGCTTATTCCCGGTATACCCGGGATGAGCGAAAGAATACATGCCATCAGCATAGTCGACAAGTTTCTGGAACATTCCAGAATATTGATTTTTCACAATAATGGTCATCCTCTCTATTATATTTCATCAGCCGATGGTATGGTACGTAATCTCGATCGTCGTATCGAAATTGCATGTCCTATTTATAGTAAGGAAATACAGCAAGAAATTCAGTATATGATCGATATTCAGCTCAAAGATAATGTTAAGGCAAGGCTTATTAACGAGGAACAGGATAATCCATATGTTTCTTCCAATAACGATGAAGAACTCCGATCGCAGTTTGCATTACATGAATATTATAAACGCATATTATTTGACAACTGATTTTTAGTAAATAACTAGCTGCGCATTACTTTATCAGTTTTTAAATCTTAATTATCCCACTATATTTGCCTGCGATAAAACAGCATTGTATGGATTTGAAGAAAATCTGCGAAGCGGCTATAGAAGTTGTCAGAGAAACAGGGGATTTTATTACTGAAGAAAAAGTAAAGTTTACCATTGATAAAATTGAAGCAAAAGGAAAACATAATTATGTGACCTATGTCGATAAGACTGCCGAGGAGTTATTAATTGAAGGTTTACATAAGATAGTGCCTCAAGCAGGCTTTATTGCCGAAGAAGGCACTCGAGAAGATCATAAAGGTACATACAACTGGGTCATCGATCCGCTTGATGGAACTACAAATTACATTCATGGCTCTCCCCCATATGCTATAAGCGTTGCCTTAATGCAGGAACAACAAGTACTTCTTGGAATTGTGCATGAAATAACCATGTCAGAATTATTTTACAGCTTTAGCGGTGCTAAAGCCTATCTTAATGGAAATGAAATTCATGTTTCTAAGAGCGATACGGTGGCGAAATCATTAATTGCAACAGGATTTCCCTATACTAATTTTGACCGGTTGGAATCGTTTATGAATTCGCTGCAGCATTTCTTTCTTCATTCTCATGGGGTTCGACGTCTCGGTTCGGCTGCAACCGATCTGGCCTATGTGGCTTGTGGTCGGTACGATGCTTTTTATGAATACAATCTTAATCCCTGGGATGTAGCAGCAGGTGCATTTATTATTCTTCAAGCAGGTGGGAAAGTAAGTGATTTCAGGGGTGGCGATAATTATGTTTTTGGTAATGAAATTGTAGCTTCGAATAATGCTGTTTATGATGAGTTCCGAAAAAAAGTCGGTGAATTTATGAATGTATAAATATGGAGCAGCGATTAAGTATAATCGATAAAATAATTCTTTCACCATTGTGGCTGGTTACTTTATTACCGCTTAGAATATTATTTGGTTTTTCTGATTTTCTTTATTTGATACTTTATTATTTAGTCGGGTATCGCAAAAAAGTGGTATTTGAAAATTTACAAAAAGCCTTTCCGGATAAGAACAAAGATGAAATATTATTAATTGCCCGGCGTTTCTATCGTTATTTATGTGATTATTTTATAGAAAGCATATACCTCATCAATATGAGTTTAAAGGAATGCAACAGACGTTATGAATTTATCAATATTGAATTGCTCCAAAGGTTATATAATGAAGGAAAGAGTGTCGTATTAGCATCTACGCATTATGGTAATTGGGAGTGGTCAATTAATATTAGTATTTTGTCACCATATACTATGTATGGAGTTTACAAGCCTTTACACAATAAACTTTTCGATCGCCTGTTTATCCATATACGAAGTAAATTTGTTTCAGTACCTGTTCCGATTAAAAAATCGACTCGAACGCTACACACACTTTTAAAGAATAATGGACCGATAATTTTTTATTTAATTGGTGATCAAAGACCCCCGAAAGGCGATTTGGAATATTGGACTACTTTCCTTAACCAGGAAACACCAGTAATTACGGGAATGGATAAGATTGCCAGAAAATATAATCTGCCTGTAATATTTATGAATGTCCATCGACCCAAGCGGGGCTATTATAAAGTAACACTCGAAATTATCAGCAATAAACCAGATGCATTACAACCATACACAATCATTGAAAAGTATATCAGAAATGTCGAAAAATTAATACATTCAAAGCCGGAATACTGGTTATGGTCACATAAACGGTTTAAATATAAACCTGAGGAATACAAACCAAAACCAGTAAGTTAAATGAGAACTAAAGTTGCCATAGTAATCTTAAATTGGAACGGGAAAAACTATCTAAAGCAATTTTTACCTTCTATTCTGAAAAACTCGGCTGGTAATTCAAATAAAGTATATATCGTTGATAATAATTCCTCCGACGAATCAGTAGAATATATTCAGGGCAGTTTTCCAGAAGTAAAAATAATTTCTTTTGATAAAAATTTTGGATATGCGCGCGGATATGCATTATCGCTGCCGCAAATCCATGCAGATTATTATGTACTCCTGAACTCTGACGTGGAAGTTACCCCAAATTGGTTAAATCCCTTAGTCAGGTTATTGGATAGTAATAATAATATAGCAGCAGTTATGCCTAAAATAAGGGCATTTAATAATAAGGAATACTTTGAATATGCTGGTGCAGCTGGTGGTTTTATCGATAAATTCGGATATCCTTTTTGCCAGGGGAGGATTCTTACCCATATTGAGAAAGACGTAGGTCAGTATGATAAATTAAAGGAAATTTTCTGGGCATCGGGAGCCTGCATGTTTTTAAGAGCCTCTGCTTATTCCAGAACAGGTGGATTTGATGGTGATTTTTTTGCCCACATGGAAGAGATCGATTTATGTTGGCGGCTGAAGCGTTTAGGATATACCATATACTATTGTCCCGATTCCCTTGTATATCATGTAGGTGGGGGTACGTTGCCCAATGACAATCCACGAAAATTATATTATAATTACAGAAACAGTCTTTTTTTATTGTTCAAAAATATTGGCAGGTTTGGCTTTTTCACTATTCTGCTACCCCGAATGTTTCTCGATGGAATTTCGGCTTTGGCTTATTTACTACAGGGAAAGGTAATTTTCTGTATTTCTGTCATCAGGGCACATCTTCGTTTTTATATTAGCTTACCTAGATTGATAAACAAACGTCGAATTTTCAACAGAATAATAGCAAAAAAACAAGTTTCATGTATTTATCCTAAAAGTATTGTATATCAATTTTTTATAAAAGGGTTTAGGATATTCAATCACCTTGATTTTTAATAGATATTATCGGGATAATATGATTTTTTATTTTTTAATAAAGCACTGATTTTGAATAACTGACTTACATCCAGATCGTCCCCAATGGTATGTAAAGAAAATTCAATACAGCATTTTATATTTTCCTTTTTAAAAATATGCCATATAAAATCAATTCTGTTGTAATAATTAGCGCCATATAGTTGATCGCCCCAAAGTTGTACCTGTCCATTACCGAAATATAAGGTACTCCGTATACCAAAATTTGAAAGTTCAATATAAAGCTGAGTGAGAGTACCATGATAGAAAGACAAATCATAAACTTCTCTTAAACGATCATATGAGAAACAATAACCAATACTGAGAGTTAGCGAATCAAATAAATAGTCTGATAAATCAGCACCTATTCCTGCATATAAACCACCGTTATCTCTAATATAATCGTCAGGATTCGCATTTGCAGGTCGTGCATAGTGGGTCATAATAAAATCATGACGATAAAATAGAATGCCCTTCCTGATCAAACCTGTGCCTCCAATTTGAAATGATTCACGATTTGTTTCGGTCTGAAGTGATGTCCAGTCGAGCCATACAGATTGATATCCCCATGGTTGGGAGAGTTGGAGAAACATACCTTCACAATTTGGTCGATAGTACTGAATCGTGTCGGATTGAAGAAATAGAGGAAGTTGAATCAGTTTTTTACGCGGAAAGGCACCAAACCTAAGATCAATAAAAGCTTTATTATACCACCAGTATGCAACTGGTTTTATATTTTCGCATCTCAGTTTGTAGCCAAATTCATAAAGGATATCAAGTCCGACACCTATTTTGTGATACTTGTTGAAAGAAAACTCTGAGATACCAAATGTTCTTATTCCAAACAGGGTTTGGGCCTGTGCATAAGTATTATAATATTCCCTGTTGTCAAAAAAGCCATCAATTCCAGCTCGCCAGTTAAAAGATTGTCCAGATGTTAAAGGATAAATCAGCCATATTAAAAGAAAGGAAAGGACCAGCTTTTTTTGTATTTTCATATAAATTGTTCTTAATGAATTAATTCTGACGTACTATGATGCTAAATATATAATTTTTGAATTTAAATGTTGAATTTGAATATAATATTTTCCTTTATTATACAGGGTAAGTTACTGTAAACTAAATTCATTAGCCTAATTCAAATGAATTATGGAATGCCATCAGGCAATAAATACAATCCAATATTTTAGTAGTGCCTGATTAATAATAAGAGAATGAAAAAAATATTTTAAGAGGAGAGGGTTACTTTTTCTCTGTTTTATGGATTAATCGTTAAAAAGCATTACATGGAAACCTTATCAGCCGTGAGTAACCTACTTCAAAAAAAAAGCATTGAAAACAGTGCGATTACGTATAAAGATCTTACTAATAAATGTATACTTTATATTGATGATGACTATGTAAATTATCTTTATTTTTCAGAACTACTTGCGAGAACCGGAGCAAGCATTTTAAGAGCATACTCACTTGATGAAGCCTTAGCATGGATATCTGGTGAATACAAATTGTGCCTTGTTATAATATCTGGTTCGTTTGCATCTAGGATGGATTACAAATTAGTATCTCAAATAAAAAAAATTGCACCGAATCTTCCTATAATTGGAATTTTGAGCAATAATAATCATGAAGGTATACACAGGTTTCTGGAGGATGGGTGCGATTTATATCTCAATCGTCATATCGACGATATACAACTTATTGAAATGATTAATGAATTGTTTGAAAATTCCTATAAATAGATAAAGTATCAGTTTTCACCTGCAATGAGTAACAGCAAAATATATAATTGGGGAAAGGAAAAGATCCTGATTGCAGATGATGATATTTATAGCTTTTTACTACTGCAGAAGGTTTTTAAAAGAACAGGCGCAAAAGTGGTTCATGCGCAAAATGGGAAAGAAGCTCTCGTTAAACTAATAGAGGATAAAAGTATTTCTGTCGCTATTTTAGATATTATAATGCCTATAATAAATGGCATTGAAGTTGTCACTCGTTGTAAAGCACTTCTTCCCAATACACTATTTGTTGCCTTTACGGCCGATGTTATCAGATATAATAAAAAAAAGCTAAACATCTCGCATTACAAAGGAGGGC
>CAYMQP010000006.1:0-12400 GCA_964392505.1 uncultured Bacteroidales bacterium | reverse complement strand
ATCAGATATTATAAAAAACTGTGCCAGGAAGCAGGATTTGATATATGTATTACTAAACCTATTTTACCTATTAAATTTTTGAATGTTCTGGAAGAAGCGTTGATTTTGCGAGGTCAGCTATTAGAATAAAAATAATTACGAATTACTGCTTCTAGCCTCTCAAGCCTATTGGCTCGTGAACCTTTAACGAGGATTAGAGAATTATTTAAATCGAGCGAATTGAGGTACTGAGTCAATTCCTCGAATGAATTTGTTGTAATGCCTTTTTTTGGTCTGAGATTTTTAAATTCTTCACCAAAAAGGATTAGTTGTTCGAAACTGTAACTTTCGGCAAGTTTGACCAATTTGTTATGTTCCTCATTTGAGTATTTTCCCAATTCTTTCATACTGCCGAGAATAGCGATCTTATTATCATTATCAATGTTTGCAGCGTTTTTCAGGGCTAATTCCATTGAGATAGGATTGGCATTATAACAATCCATAATAACTGTTGATGAACCCAAATGCATAACCTGTGAACGAAAATTGCTAGGATAATACTTCTCAATACCGCTTTTTATTTCATCAAGTGGAATTCCAAGATCAAGTCCTATACAAGCTGCAGCAAGAATATTGATTAAGTTATAATCGCCATGCAGATGAGAATTTATAATACTAGTATTGTTATGTATATCAGTTAATTCGGTAATCAGAAATGGAACTGAAGTAATTACTTTTCCGTTACAAATACCATGTGCAGAGTTAAATAACTTAACATTTCTGTAATTACCAGCTATTTTCCATAGTATTGGATCTGATCCATTGAAATAGAACTTACCTTTTTTTGCTGCTATATGTTTATACAGTTCAGACTTTGCCTGAATCACGCCTTCAAAGCTACCAAAACCTTCGAGATGCGCCTTGCCAATGTTAGTAATCAGACCACTTTCAGGTAATGTAATTTCGCACAGTGCTTTTATCTCGCCTTTATGATTAGCCCCCATTTCAATAATACTATAATCAGTGTCAGCTTCGATCGATAAAAGCGTAAGGGGTACCCCTATATGGTTATTCAGATTTCCTTTTGTCGATTGCACCTTATATTTTTCCGATAGAACATGATGTATCAGCTCTTTAGTGGTTGTTTTCCCATTACTGCCTGTAAGTCCGATAATTGTTGAACTGATTTTTGTACGATGATGTTGCGCAAGTTTTTGTAAAAATAAAAGGGTATCTTTTACTACAAGAATTCGATTATCAGAAGTATTTATTTCTTCATCAACTACGGCTATTATGGCTCCCGATTGAAGTGCTGTTTTGGCAAAATCGTTACCATTAAAATTATCGCCTCTCAGTGCAATGAATATAGAACCTTTTTCTATTTTCCTAGAATCGGTTGAAACCAGACCGGGATGGAAATATTTTTTATAAAAATCTGCAATTTTCATATACAAAGTAAAAAACAAAAAAGGCTGCCAATGGCAGCCTTAATATATAATTTTTCCCTGAATTTTAATTTCCTGCAGGACTGCCAACCCTGATCATAGCGCATCGGAATCCCAAGTCATCGCGCGATGCACCTTCATCGAGAAATCTACGTGCACCAGGAGTCATCCAGTATGCACGATCTCTCCACGATCCTCCTTTATATACTCTTGATCGGTCGGTAACCAGTGAACTTTCATCGCCAATATCTTGCTTGTACATTCTACTGGAACCTCTTTCCTGTGTACTGGCACCAGTATTCCAGTCCCCACCTTCAACTATACTAGATTCATAGTCACCATCCAAATAGTTCCTATAATCAGCTTTTTTATAATTCCAGCGATTGATAGCTTCATCAACACTGATTTCAATATATTTTAATCTTCCCAGGCTGTCTTTTTCAGCAACATTTCCTTCTTCGTCGGTAGCAAGCTTTTTAAACACATTGCCTCGGAATGGATTGAATTCATCGACATCCTCGAAAGAAAGAGGACGGTAAACATCCTGTACCCATTCATTCACGTTACCTGCCATGCAATACAAACCGTAATCATTTGGCCAATACGAACCGACAGGAGAAGGAACCGATGCGTTGTCATTAAGGTCACCGGCAATACCCATCATATCACCACGGCCTCTCACGAAGTTTGCTCGCATTTCACCACGTACTTTTTTATTATCCATCCGTACATTATGTCCGTCCCATGGATATATTCTTCGTTCATATACTCTCTCTTCAAAGGTATTCCCAATGAGTGCCAGAGCAGCATATTCCCACTCAGCTTCGGTAGGAAGACGATACCGTGGTAAAAGAATGCCATCTTCAAGACGAACCCGTCGTGTATCTTTATTTGGATCTAAATCGGGTAAATTCTCTCTTACAAGACCTTCGTATTGTCCTGCCAGGTAAGCCTCAGTATTAAAGTTTTCTTCGTTAATCTGATTTGGATCAGGATTTAGTATTCCTTCTCTGATAAGAATTCCTTCGTTTACTCTGTCAGTTCTCCATGCGGCATAATCAGTGGCTTGTAGCCAACTAACACCTACAATAGGATACTCGTTGTACGAGGGATGACGGAAATAGTATTGTACATAGGGTTCATTATAGGCCATTGGTCTTCTCCATACGAGGGTATCAGGAATTGCATTTCTATATACTTCCGGATAATCGACAAATACTCTATGGATCCAATGCAGAAATTCGCGATAATCTACATTACGAATTTCTGTTTCGTCCATATAGAACGAACTAACAGTTACGCGACGTGGTATATTATTCCAGTCGTATAGAACATCCTGTTCAACACGTCCCATGGTAAAAGTACCTCCTTCAATAAGTACAAGACCAGGGCCATTTTCCTGTTCATAGCCATACTTTACTTCAAAACCACCGTTATCAGGATCGTTATATCTCCAACCTGTTGTCGATGAAGTGGTTTTTTTACCACCACCACAAGAAGCTAAAATAAAAGCAACAATGAATAATTGTGCAATTGCAGACAGCTTAAAATTCATGGTAAAACGATTTTATTGATATTATTTACTTATTCTAATATACGATTTTACTTTATAATAAACTATATACTTGGGCATTTTATTGCCCCTTTCTTTTTTCTTTTCCTTTTATACTGCATATCGTATAAAAAAGTTACCTCATGAGCCGCTAAATTTGTAAATCGAGAATTAGCTCCTGACAAATTTATATCATAGGAATAAAAAAAAGATAAATTTCCAAACCGAATTCCTAACAATAGTATAAGAGCGTCGAATTCGAACTTCAGATTCTGACGCATATAAATACCTCCTAACAGCCCTCCTATATCTATTCGCGAGCCATAGAGCAATTCAGAGCTGTTTCTTTGAAGAGCGGCATAGAAAGAAGGTTCAATGATTTTTGTTACATTTTGGTAACCTTCACTCAGCAAATATCTACCCTTATACGACAGATTTACCTGTAATCCCGAAAACTGTTGATAAACCGGCTGAAACGAGCCTAAGCGTGAAAGGGAAATACCATATCTCGAAATATTTTTATAGGATAATTCCAGTCCTGCAGAAAAATCAAAAAATTGCTGATTTTCATTTAGAGCAATAGTAGGAAGTTGACCATTTTCAAAGGTTAGGTTACTAAAATTTGTAGTGTATATGTTATAAGAGGCATATATTCCTCCCGCAAGAAACCATAATCGGGTAATACGTGCCTGATATCCATATAGAATTCCAAAGGTTGTTTGGTTTATTATTGCATTGCCCTGCATGTCGCGCAATATTAATATGCCGGCTGTACTTTTAAGAGGTTCGTTATGGTATAAAAAAGCTCCATTGTAAGTATTGAAGCTACTGCTTCCTGGCCACTGATTCCGATAGGTAAGCTGAATAACCATATTTTCAATTCGTGTAATGGCAGCAGGATTATGAATGAATAAATTTTCACATATATTTGAAAAATGAATGTTTTGTGCCCTAAGTGTAAGGAGAAAAGTACCCGAAACGACAAAAAATAATATGGATATTTTTTTATAATCCTGTGGCATGGAATAACAAACGGTGAATTTTTAAATTAATTATCTTATTTTTCGGAGCAATAATAGATAAAAGAAGTCGTTTTTACATATTAAAGTTACAAGGAGAATATGGGATTGGATATGCGCTTGGTGAAAAAATCACTTTTAATTTTTTATTATTTATCTGGTATACTCGGAGCTACGGTTTGTGGCCAAGAGGGCAAGTACGAATTAAATTGGCTTCCGAATGGGAAAATCATTTCAGAGAATGATGGGCAAATTAATGAGATTCGATATTTACAATTTGAAAATGCTGTTTATGGAGCCGATTATATTCCTTACTATACAGCCAGATTAAGAATTTTACAAAATAATGTCGAATTTGAGTTAAGTAATTTAGCCTATGCATTAATACCCGATAGCCTTCTGGAAGGAGTATATTTTCCTCAGGAGTTTTCTTTCAGAAACGCTCGCTTACATACTTACACATCAAATATGAACATTAAGTATATTAATTTATCGATTCCAGCAGTAAGAAGAAATGCAGAGAATGGGAGGATTGAAAGACTCATGGAGTTTGAAATTATTTCACAACCAAAAAAAACAGCTCAGAAGTTAATTATCCGAGATAATAAGACGAATAAATCGGCAAATAACTCCCTGTTAGGTAGTGGTTATTGGTATAGAATCAATGTTAAACACTCCGATATCTATAAACTAACTTATTCTGATATTACCGGAATGGGATTTTCAAATCCGGGTAATATAAGGGTATTTGGTTACGGAGGTGAACAGCTTAGTTACTGGAACAACGATCCACGACCTGTGGATCTTGTTGAAATTCCAATATATATGCAAAAAGGTTCTGATGGGACCTTTAATGATGGCGATTACATCCTGTTTTATGCTGAAGGCCCGGTAACATGGCAATACGATTCGGTAAACAGTATATTTCGTCAGAATCTCCATGCTTATTCCGATGCCATCTATTATTTCCTTACTACTTCACATGGAGAAGCAAAAGCTATCAGTATAGTCGATAATCGTAATCTTTCCACAAATATTAATGTGAACAACTATACCGATTATGCATATTACGAAAAGGAATATTACAATTTAATCGGTTCGGGAAGAAATTGGTATTCATTACGATTCAGCGAAGAACCTTTCGATACTATTTTTACATTTCCAAATCTGATTTCAAATTCCACAATCAAAATAAGAGGAAAAGCAGCCGGCAGGTCAGTTAATATAAGATCAGCGCATCTAAAAGTAAACGGACAGGAGGTACTTTCTTTTACATTTCCGCCAATCAACGATTCATACAGCTGGTTAACCTATGCAAAAAACAAAGTTTTTGAATATGAGTATACATCCTCTGAAAATGAACAAAACATCCATTTAAATTATGACAAGGTCGATTTGAACGACCTTGCGTTTCTTGATTATATTACCATTAATGCCCGAAGTGAAATCAGAATCAATGATTCACCTTTGTTTTTCAGAGATATTTATTCGGTGGGTGAAGGTAATATAACCAACATTACAGTGAAAAATGCAACATCTAATACCAGTATTTGGGATATTACCGATCTGAACAATACCTATGCTATTCAAGGCGAATTAATTTCTAACGAATACCGTTTCAAAGCTTCTGCTGATGAATTGAGGCAATATATAGCATTCAATACAAATGCTGCTTTTCCAACACCCATTATCAATGATAATGAAAGAGGTGTTGGTGAAGTTTCCAATCAGAATTTAAGGGCGCTTCCGGTGTATGAATATATTGTTATAGCACCCGAAGAATTTTATGAGCAGGCGGAGCGACTTGCTGATCATCGTGCAGCTCATAACGGATTCTCAACCCTGGTTGTTACACCTCAGATGATTTATAATGAATTCTCTTCGGGAACTCCCGATGTAAGTGCCATACGGGATTTTATACGACATCAGTATCTGAAGAGCAGTGGAAATGATTCTCTCAGATATGTAGTGCTCTTTGGTGACGGATCGTTTAATAATCATATGTATACCGAAGGAAATACCAATTATATACTTACATATCAGTCGGAGAAATCGCTGACGCCTACTAGTTCATATGTTTCGGACGATTTTTTCGGACTCCTGGGTGAAGGCGAAGGAGAAGATATCGAAGGAGAAATCGAAGGAGAAATCCAAGGAGAAATCGTAGGTGATATCGATATTGGTATCGGCCGGTTAACTGTTAAAATGAATAATGGCAGTAATTATGAGGCTGAAGATGTAGTCGATAAAATTATTTCATATGATAATTGTAAATTCACCGACTGGCGCAGAACATTATGTTTTGTAGGCGACGACGGATACGATCCGGGCGGAGTTCAGGATTATGATACACACATGGCACATGCCGATATATTTGCCAACTATGTCGAAAATAATTATCCGGGCTTTGAAATAAAAAAAGTTTATCTCGATGCTTATCCCCAGGTCAATACGGCATCAGGGTCAACTTATCCTGAAGTAAACCGGGAGTTAGATAATTTGTTTAACAGGGGTATACTTGTATTTACTTATAGTGGTCATGGTAGTGAAAATCAGATTACAGGAGAACGAATACTGGAAAAGCAACACGTCATTGGAATGAAAAACGGTGATGTTCTTCCCCTCTTTATTACGGCAACATGTCAATTTAGCCGATTTGATCATGTTGAAACCGAAGAAGCCGATGTTCATAGCATTATTGCAAAATCGACTATTGGAGAGGAAGCATTTATTAATCCCGAAGGAGGAGCTATAGCGCTCATGAGTACTACACGGGTTGTTTATTCTAATCAGAATAAGGAATTAGTGTTGGCAGTACTGTCTTATCTCTTTCGTAAAGACTTTGAAGGGAAACCATATCTTCTTGGCGATATTTTCAGAAAAGCCAAAAACAAACTGGATGATTCAAATAAACTGAACTTCACCCTAATTGGCGATCCGGCTACACGTCTTGTTTATCCTGAATTCCAGGTTTGTACTGATAGTATTAATCATGTTTCTATCGATCAGGAACTGGACACACTCAAAGCATTTAGTCTTATAACTGTTTCAGGTTATGTAGCCAACGACGACAGTACTTTAATGCCTGATTTTAACGGATTTGTATATCCTCATGTTTATGATAAAAAAGTTGAAATAACAACTTTCGCCAACGATCCGGGCACATATCCCTTTGTATACTGGGATCAGAAGAATCTGTTATACAGAGGTAAAGCTACCGTTACAGACGGACGTTTCCATTTCAGTTTTGTGGTTCCGAAAGATATATCATATAATATCGATTATGGAAAAATCAGCTATTATGCTGAAAATAGTGTGATCGACGCCAAAGGTGAATTTCGTGAGATCCTTATTGGTGGTACCGCTGATAATCCGGCCGAGGATTACTCAGGTCCGCTTATCGATTTATATATGAACGATACTCTTTTTATCGATGGAGGGATAACTAATAATGAACCATACATTTACGCTGAATTATTTGATGAAATGGGTATAAATACTTCGGGAGTTGGTATCGGGCATGATATTATTGCCTTGCTTGACGATAATTATCAGGGACCCTATGTACTCAATGATTATTATGAGGCCACGGTCGACGATTATCAATCGGGTATAGTTCGTTACCAATTGAGAGACCTTGAACAGGGCGAACACTTTCTATCGATGAAGGTATGGGATGTTTATAATAATTCATCGGAAGCTTTTATAAGTTTTGTGGTTGAAGCGGGTAATGGATTAATATTGGAATCGGTTATCAATTATCCTAATCCGGCAACTGACTATACAAGTTTCCAATATACACATAATGTTCCCGATGAAGATCATCAGGTTACGCTTGAAGTTTTTGATCTTTCCGGCAGGCTTGTTACACGATTCAGTGAAATCCGATACGAAAGTGGTTTTGTTTCGATGCCACTGGTATGGAATTTAAACAGTTCAGGAAATAGCTATTTAAGTCCGGGTATATATCCATACAGGCTCACTGTAAAAACGTCAGCAGGAACTGCATCTATTAATCAGAAGTTAATAATAATGAGGTAGAACATACGTTTTATAATTAATTTTTATATTTGCGAACTATTTAATTTTCACAAGAATGATTAATAAAATCTTAATTGGAATAATAGCCTTATTGGTTCCATTGCTATCAGTGGCTCAGGGAGATGATGTCGATGCTTCGGGGCGGGATACTGATCCGGAACTTAATGCAATATTAACAACAGTTCCTTTCTTAACCATTGCACCCGATTCACGTGCAGGAGCTATGGGCGATGCTGGTGTAGCCACCTCACCCGATTTGAGTTCACAACACTGGAATCCGGCCAAGTATGTTTTCATGGAAAAGCGTATGGGATTTGGTATATCATATACTCCCTGGCTTGCTAGCCTGGGCATTACCGATCTAAATCTACTTTATTTATCAGGTTATTTTAAATTTGCTGAAAATCAGTCAGTAAGCCTGGGGCTCAGATATTTCGATCTGGGAACAATAAATTTTACATCCCCAACTGGTGAGTTCATTCGATCGGTTAAGCCATATGAATTTGCAGCAGATTTAGCCTACTCAAGGCTTTTTTCCGAACATTTCAGTGGAAGTATGTTGTTCCGGTATATTTATTCCGATATTGCCGGTGGAACAGGAACCATAAATAATATTGAGTATAGCCCGGGAGTTTCTGTCGGAGCTGACCTGGGAATTTATTATCAACGTCCTTTTCAGATCGAAAACCGGGACGCCGAAATGGCTTTTGGCCTAAATATTTCAAACATTGCTACCAAAATGTCATATTCCGAAGGCGACACTAAGGAATTTGTGCCTACCAATATGAAACTTGGAGGCAGATTTACAATACATCTTGATGAATACAACTCGCTTACTGCTACAGTCGATTTAAATAAATTACTGGTACCAACTCCTCCCAAGGTTGTAGATGATTCAATTGTTTCAGGACGCTCAAGCGATGTGGGTACAATTCCCGGTATGATTCAATCGTTCTACGATGCACCGGGTGGATTCAATGAAGAAATGACTGAAATTATGATTTCAGGAGGTGTTGAATACTGGTATCGTAATCAGTTTGCTGTCAGGGCAGGATATTTCCATGAGCATCAGAACAAAGGTAACAGGAAATTTATAACTGCGGGTGTAGGGCTTAAGCTGAATATTTTTTCACTCGATTTCTCATACCTGATTGCAACAGGAAGAACGAGCCCGCTCGATAGAACCAAGCGTTTTACATTAGGATTCACTTTTTAATTACTTATGCACTCCGGATTCAGAATCGGATTTGGTTATGATGTGCATCAATTATCGGATAGCCGAAAGTTATACCTCGGTGGTATGTATATTCCTTCCGCAAAAGGAGCGGTGGCGCATTCCGATGGCGATGTATTAATACATGCCATTTGCGATGCTTTATTGGGGGCAGCCTGCATCGGGGATATTGGTGTTCACTTTCCGGATAATTCTGCGGAATTCAAAGATATTGACAGTAAGATATTACTTAAAAAGGTTCTTCAACTTATTGAATCCGAAAATTATCATGTAGTAAATATCGATTCAACCATATCGCTACAGCAACCAAAACTCAAAGATTATTTACCAGAAATGAAAAGAGTATTGGCATCAATCCTGAAAATACATGCCAATGCTATAAGTATCAAAGCTACTACAACTGAGAAACTGGGCTTTATAGGCCGTGAGGAAGGTATTTCAGCACATACTGTTGTACTTATTGAAAAAAATGGCCGATAGCTTTAATTCTTATTTTACTTTGAACAGCCAATATACTTTAGCTCGATAATAAAATTCCTACCTTTATCAAAATGAATGAATATGGGCAAAGTGCTGGTTATTGGGGCAAGCCCGAATCCTAAAAGACATTCTTATAATGCGGTTCGCAAATTGCTTCTTCATCATCACGAAGTAATACCCATTGGCAAACATGATGGTAATATAGGTACTTGTCCAATCATTATCGATAAACCTGTTTACAGAAATGTCGATTTAATAATACTTTATATTAATAGTGAAAGACAAAGGGAATATTATAACTATATTTTGCAATTAAAGCCGAGAAGAATCTTATTCAATCCGGGAACAGAAAATCCCGAATTGGCACAAATCGCTGTGGAAAATAAAATTGAAATCATTTACGATTGTGCCCTTAAGTTAATAAATAGTAGAATTTTGAAGTTGTAGAACACGATTAACTATGAGGAATTCGAAAGCATACTATGTTTTATTTAATTTGGCAAAGGGATTGCTCTGGTTAGGGATATTCGTTCTGATTTATATTTTATTCAAGAAATACATCAATATTGATTTTCTTGGCTGGCTTCAACCAATGTTCGATAATGAACCTTTAATTATTTTTATTTTTCTGGCTTCTGAGATGGTAGTTGGTATAATTCCGCCGGAAATTTTTATTATCTGGGCGCTTCGCGATGATTTATTATATGAGTTTATTTACCAGGTATCGATACTAGCTATTATATCCTATGCTGCAGGTATTGTAGGTTATATTATCGGACACTATCTTAACCGATCTATATTTTTCCGTTGGATTAAAAGAAGGTTTCTGACAAAACTAGATAAGCGGCTCCAGACTTTTGGTATGTATCTGATTATCATTGCAGCAATGACACCCTTACCGTTTTCAGGCGTATCAATGTTAATCGGATCGGTACGTTACCCTTTTAAACGATTCGTTTTGTTTGCCCTATCGCGTTTTGCACGATTTGGGCTTTATGCCATAGTATTCTGGCAGATCGATCCGAATATCTAAGTTTGAAAAATCATCAATGGTATATTACTGTTGTAAAACAATCGATGTGTAAGGTCTGGTTTAATAACTTTTTCCAACAGATTTCTTTTTCGCGTAGTAAGCGAAATAATATTTATTTTATTACGCTGTACATAATTATCGATGGCTGTTAAAATATTTTCTCCTGAAGAGAGTATTTCACAATAAACTTCAACATCTTTATAAGAACTTCTGAAATAATCCATCAAACCTTCTATTTTTATTTTTTCCCATTTCCCTGTTTTACTGCCAACGTGTAAACAATAGATTGAAAGATTCATAAGCCGGGCAAATCCCATAAGTTTTTTAATACTTATGAAATCCGATTCATCATAATCAGTAAGGAAAAGAATTTTCTCAAGATTATTTTCACCAACGAAAGTGTATTCTTCAGGAATGGCGATGACGGGAAACTTCAGTTTCTTGATAGCAATTTCGGTTGTACTGCCCAGAATGGAATTTTCTTTTTTATCTACTCCCCGAGTTCCCATGATAACCAGATCAGGTTCATACTGGTTTGCAAATTTTTGAATTTCATCTTTGGCCAAACCGGGTTTAACCTCCAGTATAATATTTGACTCAGAAAATCCTTGCCATTCCTTCTGCTTGGTAATTTTTTTGTAGAAAGCATTGATGTTTTTTGTTTCTTCCTTCATCAATTTAGAAGTAACTTCATCCCAAAGCTTGTTCTGGGTAGTTTTATTACCAGTCAGGGAAATGAGATCATAGGCAGGAGAATAAAATGAATGAAAAATCGTTATGGACGCCGCAGTTTTTTGCGCTATTTTAAGTGCATAGCGGCAAGCCAGAATACTGTATTCGGAATAATCGACCGGAACAAGAATTTTACTTATCTCAACAAGACTTTCCAAAAAAAAAATTTATTGTTTTACAATTTTCTTCTGTATCAGAAGGATTAATAGTCAAGCTTGGTATAAATTGAATTGACCTCAATCCAGTATCCGCTACCATCATCGACAAAGTATAACCAGGTAATCTTTTTATAATTGGAAGCAATAGTTCCCGATCCGTATATATCAAATCCTCCCGGAAGGCTCTGGTTTGGCAAATTCAGGGTCATTCCGTTTATTGTAGCAATAGCAGCTCCTTCATCGAGCTTCAGGAAATTATCAATTAAAATTGTATTGGAATCTATCGGACTGATATCAATATAAACAGGATAAATTTCTTCCGCACTTTTAAAAGGATTATCTTCTTCTACACTCCACCTGCCCTCCAGACGCTCGGCAATTGTAAGGTTGCTCTCATCATCGAGAAGTTCGCAGGAATACAAACCTATAAGCAAGCTTGCGGTCATCATTAGTATAATTTTCGTAGTTTTCATAGTAGTATTTTTTCTGGACTTATTACCAAAATTATGCCAATAATTTCAGAATATGGGATTAAACTTGTATTCAATTACATTTGTTAATACGATAGTTTTGTATGTTTTGTTCTCATAATAAAATCAAAATAAGAATGAGAATTTTACCATCATTTGTCATTGCCCTGTTTAGTCTTATATTAATTACTCGGATCAATGCTGGCGATTCCATACCTGTTATCGATACGAATTTATTGACTATTATATTTGCTGGG
>CAYMQP010000005.1:33057-34762 GCA_964392505.1 uncultured Bacteroidales bacterium | reverse complement strand
GGTATATACTTTTCGATCCCTTTATTTATGCCGAGTCGGAACTAGTACCCAGCCTTGGCGATCTTCTGCTCAATTCACTTATTGTTTTTTTTATTGCTATATTAATTTACCGTTTTGTCGACTTTTCGTTATTGCTGAAGAAAGATAATAGAGTGTTGCAGGTTCTGCTACTCATAGCCTATACCATCGGGATACTGATTTTCTTTTTTTATGCACATTATTTTAATTACAGTTTAATCTTTAATTCATGGCTATCTTTTAGTCCTAACGAAATTGACCGGATATCTGTTTATTCCCTAATCAGCATTTTAATCATCGGACTAAATTACCTCGCTGCGGGGTTAATATTTATCAGGATCGTTAATAGTATCAACATACAATTAGAATATAGGATTCCATTATTGGTTTTTATTCTCACTTCAGCTTTTGTATTTTCAGTTTTAATACTGTTTTTCGATTATCCCGGCGATATTCTTTCCATGGTCTTTTTCTACCTGATTACACTCCTGATCGGTACTCTGATTTACAGGAATGCTGATATTTCGAGTTATTCAATACAGGTACTGCTTGTTTTAATTTTTTCCATTTATTCTTTAAGTTATTTTCTTATTGAAGGCAATGAAAAAGAATCGAAAGTCAAAACATCATTGGCTCTTAGTCTTGCAAATGAACACGATCCGGTGGCAGAATACTTGTTTGAAGAACTCAGCGGGGATATTGAATCCGATACCTCATTAATTGGCAGATTAAAACGCGATTCAATAAATATTGATGAATTGGGTGACTATCTCACGAAAAACTATTTTACCGGTTTCTGGAGTAAATACCATTTACGAATCACACTATGCCGGCCAACCGATAATGTATTAATCGAAGTACCCGAATTTCAATGGGTTCATTGCTATAGTTTTTTCGACACCCTTAGCCGGGATATTGGATTCAACCTGCCCGAAAGTAATTTTTATTACCTCGATTATCAGGCCGGGCGAATTAGTTACTTAGGACGACTTCCTTTTTTGTTTGACGAACCACCTTACGAGATTACACTTTTTATCGAACTTGATTCACGGTTAACCCGAAATCTGCTGGGCTATCCGGAATTATTGCTCGATAAGGAGTTACAAAAAGAACGGCTAATCAAAAAATATTCTTATGCAAAATATTATAAAGGAAACCTGGTAATGCAAGCAGGGGATTTCAGCTACAGCCTGAGTTCGGAGTTATTCGGTTCTGTCGATAATGAGTTACAAAATATAAAGCTTGATGGTTATAATCACCTGCTATATAAACCCGAGAAAGATAACCTGATTGTTTTAAGCTTGCCATCTATCAAGTTTATCGACGTTATCGTAGGTTTCTCCTATATATTCTTGTTTTACTATGTCTGCTTAATGCTGGTCATTACTGCTCAAAGGATGCAGAGAACCGACTTTCACCTTCTGGACAACCTTCGAAGCAAAATACAGTTCACTATAATAAGTATTTTAATTGTATCGTTGATGCTTGTTGCAGCCGGAACCATATGGTTGAATATCAGAAGCTACAGAAATAATCAGAACAACATATTGCAGGAAAAAATACATTCGGTATTAATTGAATTAAAACATAAACTGGAGTATGAAGTTGTGCTTTCACCTTATTGGAGCGCTCCCAATTATGATAATCTCGATCAGTTACTTATTAAATTTTCCGATGTGTTTTACTC
>CAYMQP010000005.1:13780-33047 GCA_964392505.1 uncultured Bacteroidales bacterium | reverse complement strand
GGCGAATTACTTGCTACTTCGAGGTATGAGATTTTTGATTTAGGTCTGCAGGGTGAAAAAATGGATCCTACGGCGTATCACAAGCTTCAGCGCGAAAAGAGAGCACAATTCATACATCGTGAAAAAATAGGGGAACTCTCTTACCTGTCGGCATATACTCCTTTTGAGAACACAGAAGGGAAATTGCTGGCCTATCTGAATTTACCTTACTTTACCAAGCAAAAGGAATTTCAGGCCTCACTTTCCGCACTTATTGTTACTATTATTAATATTTATGTAATTCTAATTCTCATTACAATAGTTACTTCAGTTCTTATTTCTGATCAGATAACGAGGCCTCTCGAAATACTTCAGCAACGTTTCAGGCAATTGAAGCTCGGGGATAAATACGAACAAATTACTTATAAAAGAAAGGATGAGATTGGCAGGCTGGTTGAAGAATATAATAAAATGGTTCGCGAACTGGAAAAAAGTGTCGATTTGCTGGCACGTTCCGAAAGAGAATCGGCATGGCGCGAGATGGCAAAACAAATAGCCCACGAAATCAAGAATCCGCTTACACCTATGAGATTGAGCGTTCAGCAATTAAAAAAACTATGGCTCGATAAAAAAGAAGATTTCGACAAATACATGGATAGTGTTTCGGGGACTCTTATCGAGCAGATCGACAACCTTTCAGCCATTGCATCCGAATTTTCCAGTTTTGCCAAAATGCCGGAGATTAAATTGGAACCTATCGATATTGTAGATGTAACGAAAAAATGTGTCAAGTTATTCGAAGGAAGCAACGATTATTCAATTACTTTCAATGCTGCTTATGATAAGCTCATTATCCATTCAGACAGGGAACAATTATCGAGAGTTCTGATTAATGTTATTAAAAACGGTATTCAATCTATTCCCGACGACCGGAAAGGTATAATTGCCATAGAGCTTGATAAAAAAGTCAAGGAAGTTGAAATCAGGATATCAGATAATGGACGTGGTATTCCTGATGAAGTAAAATCACGAATGTTTATGCCCAATTTTACGACCAAGTCGAGTGGTATGGGTTTAGGTCTGGCCATTGTAAAAAATATTGTGGAACAACTGAAAGGTAAAATCACATTTAATACTAAATTAGGGGAGGGTACTGTTTTTATTTTAAGTTTTCCTGTTTAAAACTATCTTCAGAATATACCGTATACTAACCGAACCGATTTTAAACCAACTCTCAATGTTAATAATGTGATGCTGAGAGCAAGAGAATATTTATATCTTTGAAAGAACTAGTAATCCCGAATCGTTGAGGAAAATTATTTTAAGTATAGTAATTGTGTTTTCAGGCATTCCGCTCTTTTCACAAGTACAATCGATTAGCGGGATAGTAAATACCTACTATAAAGTTTCGCAGGTTTATGCCGACTCTATCAAAATGGAACCGGGTTCCGACCTGAGCGGTCTGCAACCCGGCGATAAAGTGGTTTTAATTCAGATGACGGGTGTGAATGTATCGGATGGATCTGGTTTTGAGACCGGCAATTTGACTTATACAAATTTTGGGAATGCCGGGCATTTCGAGATGCTTGCTTTGAGCAGTGTTAATGATGCTCTTGATCAGGTTACTGCTTCTGTTACATTGGAACCTTCCAAGTATTCGGTCGGAGAGAAAATTCAGCTGGTAAAAATATTTGAAGCCGATTATGCCGTTGTCGATGGCGAACTAACCGTTCCCGCTTGGGATAGCGATACAGGAGGTGTGCTTGCACTGGTAATTTTTAAGAAATTAACGTTGAATAGCAATATTAATGTCAGTGCCAAAGGCTTCCGTGGTGGTGATCCGGAACCGGATTATGATATGGGTTGCCGTCCGGCATATATGCCCGATACTTTTTATTTTTCATCGAGTTTGAGTGGAAGAGCAGGAAGGAAAGGTGAAGGAAATATTAAGGCATCGTTTAACTATCCCACAGGTCCGGGACGATTAGTTACCGGTGGCGGAGGTGGATTAGGGTATTTTGCTGGTGGTGGTGGTGGAAGCCATTATGGTGTAGGTGGCCTTGGTGGGAGGCAGAAGGAAGGGTGTGCGGAAGGTTTATATGCCAGCGGTGGACTTGCCCTTACCAGCGGAATTCTTTTTTACGGTTTTAACCGGGTTACTATGGGGGGTGGCGGAGGTTCGTCGACCGAAGATGCAACATACTCAGCTACAGGAGGTGGCAATGGAGGTGGCATAGTTATTCTTTTGGTAGATACCCTGGAAGGAAATGGAAATAATATTTATAATAATGGCGAATCAGTAAGTAGTACAGCACAGGCAGGAGGCGGAGGCGGAGGTGCCGGAGGCAGTATTCTGCTTGATGTTAATGTATATTCCGGAAATCTTAATCTTTGGGTGCGGGGTGGTAAAGGTGGCGATACAGGAGAACAGAATACAGGTGCAGGCGGTGGCGGGGGCGGAGGTATAATCTGGCATGCCGATATGGCTCTGCCGGGTAACGTAACACCTTCTTATTCCGGTGGTAGTCGCGGTTTAGGATATTATAATGGGGGTAACGGTTCATCTGGCGGAATTGTGGATACCTTAAAGTTACCTCTAAATGGTTTTTTGTTTAACTCACTGGTTGCCCCCGACACTATTTGTGCAGGAATGAAACCCGATGTCATCAGGGGTAGTATGCCTAAGGGAGGATCGGCCGGATATACCTATACCTGGTTACAAAGTACCGATAGTGTTAGCTGGAGCAGTGCTTTGGGGACAGGCGATTCCCTGTTATTTTACCCTGCTGAGCTGGTTCAAACTACCTATTATACCCGTGTAGTGGAATCGGGTGTTGTAAGCGATACGGCTAGGGTTATTAAAATATATGTTCACGATTCCATCGAAGGGAATTTTCTGGCTATTCGCGATACGCTTTGCTATAACACTAGTCCCGGTACACTTACAGGAGGTGCCCTATCGGGAGGCAATGGTACGTATGGGTATACCTGGCAATCAAGTACCAATCAGATTACTTGGAACAACAGGGCTACCACGCCTTCATTCGATGAGGGAAATTTACAACAATCGACTTATTATCGCCGTATTTCGACATCGGCGCGTGTATGCATCGATACCAGCAATATCGATACGTTGACTGTTATACCCCTAATTGAGAATAATAATTTTGCACGCGTAGATACTGCTATCTGTTCAGGTTTAAGCGCAGGAACCGTTAAAGCTGATCTACCTATAGGAGGAGATAACACTTACAGGTATGAATGGTGGGTAAGCAATAATGATATAGATTTTTCAGTTATTGGAGGAGCCACTAACCAAAATTATGCCCCCGGCATATTAATCGACGATCGTTACTACAAACGGGTTGTAAAATCGGGTGCTGATGATGTGTGTACCGATACCAGTGTTTCATTTTATATCGAGGTTTATCCTTCCATAACGAATAATACTATAGCTACCGATTCGACAAGATATTGTGCAGGTGATACTCCGCTAGTGTTTACGGGTCTTTCACCTGGAGGAGGAGATGGATCAGATTATGAATATACATGGCAAATGCGGGAACTTTACGAAATGTGGTCCGATATTTCCGGAGAAACCGCTATTAATTATACACCCACGACTCAATACGAAGATACTGTGCAAATAAGGCGTGTAGTTGAATCGGGTCGCTTTTCGGCATGCATTGACAGCAGTAATACCATTCAGATTGATGTCATTCCCTATATAATTAATGAACTTATTAGTTCCGACAGTGCTATCTGTGAAGGTGCTGCACCTTTGCCTTTTAATGAGCAGGTAGCAACCGGAGGAGCCGGTATTGGCAGTTATGGATATTTATGGGAATCGAGATTAGTATCGGGCGGATCCTGGGAATCGGCGGTGGGAATTAATAACCTGCCGGCCTATGCATCAGGAGAATTATCTCTCTCAACGCAGTTCAGAAGGATTGTGACTTCACAGATTTGTGCCAATAACAGTGTTCCGGTCACGATCACGGTTTTCCCGGCTATTGGTAATAACCTCATTACTGGTGGGCTCATACAATACACCTGCTATAATTCTTCGAAACTATTGAATGGTTCAACTCCTACAGGTGGTGATCCGGAAGCAACAACACGATTTATATGGGAAAAATCGCTTGAAGACCTGATCTGGGAATCGGCTGACGGAACTTATACTGATCAGAATTATACTTCACCGGCACTGACTGATAGCCTGTTTTTCCGCCGCATTGTTCTCTCGGGCGAGTACGATCAGTGCATGGATACAACTGATGCCGTGCTGGTACGCATTAACAGTTTACCCTCGGGCGACATTATCAGTGGTATCGACACAGCCTGTGCAGATGATAATATCACGGTTCAATATACTGATTTGCAGGGGTCTGCTCCCTGGTCGATTGTAATTGGCGAAGACAATCCTGTACATACAGAAGACGGAATTTCAAGCTCTTCAGGAGAAATAAGTTTCCCAGTACATGAATCGGGGCAACTCAGGATTTTGGATTTGATCGACAACAATACGTGCCATGCCGATTTGAGTTCCAATATAGGAGTTATCGATCTAACAGTGTTTGAAGTTCCTGATGCCAATGCAGGAGTGGATACACAGGTTTGCGACCTTAATTATACCCTTGCTGCGGTACCCTCAGTCGGAAATGGATTTTGGACTTCGGATGCAGCAGTCTTTGCTGATGAAACCGACCCTGCATCTCAGGTAACTTCAGATTACTATGGTACAAACTGGTTTGTTTGGACCGAAACAAATTGGATTTGTACGGATAATGATGAAGTAGAGGTCATTTTCTACGAACAGCCTGAAGTTCCCGATCTGGGCGAAGATATAACTCTGGACTATACTTTTGAATATCAGTTGGATGCTCCTGTTCCGCTGGGTGAAGGTGTCTGGGAATTCGTACGCGGAGAAGGAGATTTTGAAGATTCGACATCACATAATACGCTGGTTACGTTTCCGTTCCCCAACACAGGCGAATATGAACTTTTATGGACAGTTACTAATGGGATTTGTCCTTCTGTTTCCGATGCCATAATCATTACTATTGGTGAGCCATATTTTGATCAGGGTTTTTCACCCAATGGTGATGGTGTGCACGACGAATTTATTATCAATCTTAGCGGTTTAGTCGAATCCACACTTATAATTTTCGATCGGTGGGGTAATGAAGTAATAACTATTAGTGGTACAGAAAGAATTATATGGAATGGCGAAACTGGCAATGATCGGGAAGTCCCCGAAGGCACTTATTTTTATATTCTGACGCAAGAGAATGTGCCAGGAGGTATTCAAGGTTATATTGAATTAAGAAAATGAACCTGCGATTCATTACTATATTACTTTTTTGTATAATGTTCACTTATGCATTTTCTCAGCCAATGCCCGAACTATCGATGTTTGAATTAAACCAGACATTCTATAACCCGGGTTCCATAGGAAATCAGGAAGTGCTGACAGCGAGTTTCTTTTACCGTGCCAATTGGGTAGGTATGGATGGTGCTCCCTCTACACAGGTATTTTGTGCTCATGCTCCCCTGCGAGATCCGTCGGTGGCTGTTGGGGTCCTGGTCGAACATGATGGTATTGGAAGTAAAAATTGTACCGGAATACACATAAATTATGCTTATCGCCTTCGACTGGGAATCAACAAATTATCATTAGGACTAAAAGGTGGGATAATAAATATGTCAACTGACTATATATCTTTCAGAGATAATGCATACGATCAGGCATTTGATGAAAATTACCATACATTTTACCTGCCTAATTTTGGAGTTGGTATATTATTCTATAGCAGACTGTACTGGGCCGGAATATCGGTTCCACGCCTGTTTGGTTATGAAAGCCGGTCATCCGGAAAATACCGTATGGATCATGATTTTTGGCGCTATCAGTATTTTATATCGGGTGGTGGAAAAATTCCTGTAAGTGCCAGTTTTTCTGTTGAGCCATCGGCCTTGGTTGTTTGCAACAGCTCTTATCCTTCAAATTCCAGTTTTACGCTTATTGGGGTGGCAGTGTATAAAAAATCGTACAAAGCAGGTATTGGATACCGTCTGGGTGAGGCTTTAATTCTGTTCATGGCCTATGAATTGAACCGGCAGTTTTCATTAGGATACAGTTATGATTTGAATATCGGAAAAGTCGGAGATTATTCATCGGGTTCGCATGAAATCAATATAAATTATAAATTTGGTTACCGGGTAAATGCTTCAAATCCGAGGGAATTCGAATAAATGAAGATTTGTTATATCGGCATATTAATCATTTTATTGCATGGCATTTGTGCTCAGGCACAGATGTTTTACCGTGCCGACCGGCTTGAGATAAATTCTCCTATAGATAACGAGATGGCCCCCGTGATATACAAGGATGGTATTGTTTTCAGTTCCAACCGTAAGAGCGACGTAGTGCTTGTGACGGTCGATCAGGAAGGCAGTTATATGTACAACCTGTATTTTGTAAAAAAGAAAGGATATAAAAATTGGGGTTCGGTAAATCCATTTGCTAAAGAATTATCAACTCGATATAATGAAAGTTCAGCATCGTTCAGTTCCGATGGCAATACAATTTATTACACAGCTAATATCAATCCTGAAGGAACAATTGGTGATGATATTATCGATTCTTTAAATAAAAACGGTATATTCATTTCTACCTGGAATGGTGTTAGCTGGTCGCCTCCCCAAGCATTTCCATATAACAGCGAAGAATACGAAGTAGGATACCCGTTTTTTGATGATGAAAATCAGCGCCTGTATTTTGCATCGCGTAATCCTGAGGGTTATGGAAAGTACGACCTGTGTTATTCCGATAAACATAGCGGGATATGGTCGGAACCTATGAATCTTGGCCCGGTTTTAAATACTACCGAAAGTGAAGTATGTCCGTTTTTGTTTATGGGAAACAGGCTTTATTTTTCTTCGGGAGATCATGGAAGTACCGGAGGGCTCGATATTTTTTATTCCGACCTGATTGACAATGAATGGTCTTCACCTGTTAAAATGCCCAGGCCATTTAACTCACGTTCTGATGATTTCGGATTTGTGACAAATGCTGAGATGGATACAGGGTATTTTGCATCCAACCGGAGAGGTACCGACGATATTTATTCATTTGTATCAACTTTCCCTGCCTTTAGCGAATGTCCGGAACAAGTTGAAGAAACTTTCTGCTATGAATTCTATGAAGCAGGTACTATGATTCTCGATACCACAACCCTACGTTATGAGTGGGATCTGGGCGATGGTACAAAAATTCGCGACGTTCGGGTTAGTCATTGTTATGCCGAACCTGGTTATTATCTGGTACAACTCAATGTAATTGATACCTTAACAGGTGATATATACTTTAGTGAAGCATCATACGATCTTTTAATTGAGCCGGTCGAACAGCCATACAGTCTAGCACCCGATACTGCTGATGTTAACGAATGGATCAATTTCGATGCTTCGCAATCCGGTATCCAAAGTTTTACCATTGAAAATTATTACTGGGATTTTGGCGATGGAACTGTAGAAAATGAAGTGAAAGTACGACACAGGTATGCAAAAGAAGGCTCATACTATGTTCGATTAGGAGTTACTGGAACCAACAGTGAATCGCCAAAGGAAACCCAGAAAATTTGTTCAAACAAACCAATCGTAATTATTCGCCGATAAGTTATACTTATGATAACTTTTTCAAATAGAATTCGTAGATACTTTTTGATATATGATATTGTATATTTGACCATATTAAGGAAATCTGAATGTCCTTTAAAAAGTTGTGTCCATGAAATTAGTTATTAATCTCACAATTCTTATTTTCATTTCTCTTACCTTGCAGGGGCAGCCTGTTCCAGCCGGAGATGAGAATATTCCCTTCCTGATGACTTTTGGAAACAAAGCTGAAACTTCCTGGGGAGATGATGATTTTTCTCAGTCATTTTTTTTCCTTATTCCCGAAACCTTTAAAGAGCCTGTATTTATTCGCATTTACGATCCCGATACTGGTGGCGATAATGATGAAATAAACGGTGAATGGGATACTCGTACAGTTTTTTCAGTATATGGAGGTAAAGAGTGTTATTCGCATCGCGATGCCCAGGAAACTGAACCAAGAGGAAATTATAAAAGTGGAATTTTATTGGCTACAAAGGCATTCGGACTCAATCCCCGATACGATAATAACTGGTTCACTTTTGGACCTTTTAATCCAACTGAAGGTGAATATGTTTCAAAATTTGGTGGGTATGTTATAAAAATTATTGCCGATGGAGTAGCTGGTAATGATGGAAATCTTTACAGATATTATTTAAGTACCAGGTATAATGAAAATAAACCGGTTGAAGGAGGTAATGCTTTTGCGTTTGAATACTCATTTAGGATGCACGATAATCCGAACGAGGTATCACATATATATCCATTTGTTGATGATAGAACAATTACTGTAAGACTTTCTAACTTTGATTGGGATTCCGATGGTTTTATCAGAACCGTATCGGTTGCCAGAAAAGGACAGATGAGCCCGATCTCTGCTGACGATAATTGGGTAGAGGATGAATTTAAAATTTTCGATGAAGAAAAAAATACCTCACTGGATATTCAATTCATTAAGAAAAAATCACAGCCAGTGAAAAACAATAATGTTGTTGTGAATGTCAGAAATCAGTATAATGAATTACTGCCTTTTTATGTTATTCCCATTGGAGGAGTGCCAAAATACAAATATAATATAGGAGCAAATCGAATTAATAAATGAGATTGGAGAACATTCCCATCCGCCTTAGAATTTATTGGACTATTTTCCTGATCCTGATTCTGCCAGTTTTTTTTCATACTGGTACATTATATTCACAGGATATTCGTTTTCAAACATTATCTGTTACTGAAGGTTTATGCCATCCATTTGTATATAATATAAATCAGGACAAAAATGGTTTTATTTGGATTGGTACGGGTGAAGGTTTATGTCGATACGATGGATTTGAATTCATTACCTCAACATCCTTTGATTCCCTTCCGGTCGATGTGGTAAATGTCAATTACAGCGATAGCTTGGGCAATTTATGGTTTGGATTCAATAATGGTGAGGTATGGTCGTACGATGGAAATTACTTTACCTTCCACCCATTACTAAGTGACCAGAATAATACTATTACTGGCATTACACAAAGCAATGAACATGGGATTCTTGTTGCCACACAAAATCATGGAATACTTAGGTTCGATCAATCTGGCCAAACTATACCTTTTGATCCATCATTCAGCGACAACCTCATTTCAACGATACATGTAAATGGTCGTACACTCTTGGTGGGAACTCAGGAGGGTTTGTTTATCTGCGATCTAAGCAAGCCGGAAGCAATGCCCATTGAAATAGAGGATTTAAGCTATATCAAAATTCAAACAATAAAAAATGCATATCATGGCAATTCGTATTGGGTTGGCACTGAGGATGATGGACTATATTTACTCAAACTTGTTTCCGATTCGATAATTATAAATAAGGTAGGAGAAAATTTCGGATTTGGATATGAAAATGTACAGGATATACAATTCGATAGCGATTCAAATATATATGTCTGCTCATTTACTTCCGGGCTGCTGAAGTTGATTCCCGATAGAAAAAGATCAGGTACTATTCTTTCTTTAGAGCGTTTCGATGCCTCAACAGGTATTCCATCGAACTTTGCCAAATGTATTTTTCAGGATCGTGAAAAAAATATTTGGTTAGGTACTTATGGTGGTGGTATTGCTATGCAAAAGAGCCTTTCCTTCAACTTTTATGATTATAAAGATAAAGGAATCAGCCGATCAATTCTTTCGCTTGCCATGAACGACAGTATACTCTGGCTGGGAGGCGAAAACGGAATTCTGCAGATCGATCGAAGCAAAGGAACCACCCGATTCTTTAAACATAACGGGTTGCCTGCCGATAGAATAACCAGCATGTTTTACAGGAATGGTATATTATGGGCGGGTACCGATAAAAACGGAATATATAAATATAGTGGAAAGGGAAATTTCGTACCCTTCTTCAGAGCCGACAATTCAATAGGCAACTCGATTAATTATATTACCGGCGATAACGAAAATATATATGCAGCAACTAAGAATGGTATTTATGTAATCAGTACAACACTTTCTCAACAATATCATTACAGCACTATAAATGGCTTGCCCCATAACGATATTGAACATATTTTTTTCGATACTGAAAATCGGTTGTTATTTGCCACTCGATCGAATGGCATTTACCAAATAAATGTGAGAGGCGAGGTTGAAGAATATTTCACTGTAGGAAAGTATGAGCTCGATTTTAATTCAATAACTCAGGATAAAACAGGAAATATTTGGGTAAGCACTTATGGTCAGGGGGTATTCCTGCTCATGAACGATTCGATTTTAAATATCACCGTGAAAGAAGGATTAAAATCGAACTATTGCTATAGTGTTATTTCCGACGATAGTATGTATATATGGATTGGCCATCGTCTCGGACTAAGCAGAATTGAAACTAATACATTAGGAATTACGGTATTCGATTCCGATAATGGTATAACAGGCGATTGTAATCAAAACGCGGTTTTACTGAGTAACAACGAAAAGTTGTATTTTGGAACAAGCGACGGATTAATCTCATACGATATACTCGATGGTTATAGGGAGAAACTTGAGCCGAAAACGAATGTACTTCGTGTATTTATATCCGATAAAGAATACGATTTCAGAAAACCTATAATATTGCCTTATTCGGCTTATAAATTACGAATTGAATATATCGGTTTGAATTATAGCGATCCCGAGGCCGTTTCGTATCAATATAAACTCGAAGGATACGATCTCGACTGGTCAGAAATAACTACTTTACGCTCTGCTTTATACCCGCGTATCGAGGATGGTGAGTATACATTCCTTTTAAAAGCCATTACATCCGATGGAAACATGAATCAGATTCCGGTAAGTTTTACCATAAAAGTCAAATTACCGGTTTGGAAAACATGGTGGTTTATTTCACTTCTTAGTGTGATTATACTGCTTATCATTGTTGTGATTATAAAGTACCGTGAAAGAAAGCAAAAGCAAATTCAGGAATATCTTGAAGAACGACTCGATGAGCGAACACGTGAAGTTGTAGAGCAGAAGGAAGAAATCGAAATAAAAAATCGGGATATCACCGATAGTATTAATTATGCGCAACGAATTCAAGCCAGCATTTTGCCTCCGATTAAACGACTGCAACAACACTTTTCGGGTTCATTTATTTTCTATCAACCCCGCGATATTGTGAGTGGCGATTTCTACTGGTTCGATAAAATTAAGGAGAATAAATTTATTATTGTATGTGCCGATAGTACGGGCCATGGAGTGCCTGGAGCTTTTATGTCGATGATTGGAACTACATTAATTAAAGATGTTTGCATGCGTACCGATATCAGTGCTCCCTCTGATATACTTTTTAATCTCGACCGTGAGCTGCGAAGTACGCTGAATCAGAATTTAGAAGCCGAGCAATCAAATGACGGTATGGATATTATTGTTTGCGAAATCGATACGCGCACCTATTATCTTCGTTATGCTTCTGCGATGCGCCCCATGATAGTTTACCGCGGCGGCGATCAAATCTATATTAAAGGCAGTCGTAACTCGGTTGGCGGACAATACGACAAAGAAGAAAAAACATTTAAGGACGAAGGTGTACAGCTCGATAAGGGTGATCTGGTATATATGTTCTCCGATGGCTATCCCGATCAGTTTGGTGGTTCGGTAGGGAAGAAATTCAAGATGGTAAGGCTTAAAAATTTACTACGCGATGTACACCAAAAACCCATGGAAGAACAATACGAATACGTGAAGAGTACATTTAATTTGTGGAAGGAAGATTTTGACCAGGTTGATGATGTATTGTTTATGGGGATAAAAATCTAAGATCACGATTACTCATAGGCTCCCATTTTTAACACGCCAATTTCCTTTTCAGTCAGAAATCTCCATCGTCCTCTTGAGAGACCTTTTTTTGTAAGTCCGGCAAAATATACCCGGTCGAGCTTCACTATCCGATAGTCCAACCTTTCAAAAATCCGTCGTACAATACGGTTACGTCCGGAATGTATTTCGATTCCAATCTTTTTTTTATTTCCTGGGTCGGTATAACTGAGAGCATCAGCCTGAATAAAACCATCATCGAGTTCAATACCATGAAGTATTTTTTTAAAATCTTGTGTAGTTAGCGACTTGTTAAGTGTTATATGATAGATTTTCTTTTTTCTGTATGATGGATGAGTAAGAACCTTGGTGAGTTCACCGTCGTTGGTTAGTAAAAGTACACCGGTAGTATTTCTGTCGAGTCGTCCAACCGGATAAATTCTTTCGGCACATGCATTCTGAATCAGATTCATGACGGTTTTTGATGCATGCGGATCGCGAACCGTAGTAATATAATCTTTGGGTTTATTGAGAAGTATATAAACCAACTTTTCCGATTTGATGCGTTGCCTGTTATAACGGATATCATCATTCTTTTTTACTTTTGTGCCTAATTCCGAAACAACTTTGCCATTTACAGTTATTAATCCTGCCTGAATTAATTCATCGGCTTCTCTCCGGGAACAAATACCCGAAGCAGCAATATATTTATTTAACCGTATTTCATCACTTTCAAGAGTTTTAGCTTTTTTCTCTTTTTTAACATTATAAGATGGTTTTTGTTTCTCTGAGATCTGCCTCTTATGGAGGGATCGGTGATGTTGTTTTTTATTCATATTCAGGCCGATAATATTTTATGATGATTGAATCGAAAAGCCTGGATAAATCCATTATTTTTGTTTGCAAAAGTAATTTAATTTATACTCCGAGGAATAAGTAAAATGACTCTTATCAAATCCGTGGTACTATAGGTGGGGATCCTTATGAAAATTTAACACCTGTTGATATTGTAAAATTTACAGCAGCTTATGCAAAATGGTTGAAAGAAAAAAGTTCTGTAACTACTTACTCAGTCGTTATTGGTCGCGATGCCCGCACATCAGGGCCAATGCTTCGTAATCTTGTTGCAGGTACTTTAATGGGATCGGGCATTCACGTTATTGATTTGGGGCTCGTCTCAACTCCAACAGTCGAAATTGCCGTTACCAGGCTCAATGTCCAGGGAGGAATTATTCTTACAGCTAGCCACAATCCGGCACAATGGAATGCTTTAAAACTGCTTAATGAACATGGAGAATTTATTTCCGCTGCGGATGGAACCAAAATACTCGAGCTAGTTCAAAATGAAGAGTTCAATTTCAGTTCTTATATCGAATTAGGGACTTATTCAGAGAATCGTGAAATGATACAAACACATATTGAAGAAATCCTTAAGCTTGAGTATGTTGATATTTCTGCCATTACAAAGGCAGAATTCAAGGTAGTCGTTGATTGTGTTAATTCTGTCGGGGGGATCATTATCCCAGATTTACTCAGAAGCCTTGGAGTAAAAGAAGTCATTGAATTATATTGTGAGCCTACCGGATTATTTCCTCATAATCCGGAACCCCTACCTGAAGATTTATCTGAGATTGCAGAGCTTATTAAAAAGGAAAAAGCCGATATTGGTTTTGTTGTCGATCCTGATGTTGATCGTCTAGCAATTTTGAATGAGGATAGTACCATGTTTGGCGAGGAATATACACTGGTGGCTGTGGCTGATTATATATTGAAAAAGAAAGGCAGAGGAAATACGGTTTCAAATCTATCTTCAACCCAGGCATTGAAAGATGTTACAGTGAAGTATGGAGGAAAATACGAAGCTGCTGCTGTAGGTGAAATCAATGTTGTTGAAAAAATGAAACAGATCGGTGCTGTGATAGGAGGCGAAGGGAACGGAGGTGTTATATATCCTGATTTTCACTACGGTCGTGATGCCTTGGTCGGAATTGCACTTTTTTTATCTCATCTAGCACTTTCGGGCCAGAAATGTTCAGGTTTGCGGGTACTTTATCCGAATTATGTGATCAGTAAAAACAAGATTGAACTTACTCCAAATACTAATATCAATACAATACTTGATTCGGTGAAAAATAAGTATGCCGATAAAGAAATAATTGATATCGATGGAGTTAAAATATTGTTTGAAAGGGAATGGGTACATTTGCGCAAATCAAATACCGAACCTATAATTAGGATTTATGCTGAGAGTTCTGATAAGTCAAATGCCGACAAACTGGCACAAAGGGTAATAAACGATGTGAAAAACCTGAATTTATAAGTAGTTATCATTCTCAAATTGCCCTGTTTTCATATGTTTAAAGGAATCATCCAGTGTATTGTATCGAAATTTTTTCTTAGGAAAAAATACTTATATTTGCGCCACTGCAAAAAGAGGCAGTATTATCTCAGTAAAATCTTAAAATCTAAATAGAAATGCGTAACAAAGGAGCCATTCTTACACTGGTCGTCGCTCTTGCTCTTGTATGTATTTATCAGCTTTCTTTTACCCTAAAAGCTATCTCTATTAATAATCAAGCAAAAGAATATGCAAATGGTGATCCGGTGAAGGAAGAAAAATTCATCGACAGTATCTCAAATGAAGTGGTTTATAATATCCTGATTAAGGAGTTTACTTTCAGAGAGGTACAGGAACGGGAAATCAACTTCGGTCTCGATCTGAAAGGAGGGATGAATGTTATTCTTGAGGTATCAACTGTTGATGTATTAAAATCGCTCGCAAATAACAGTAAAGACACTACCTTTAATCAGGCACTGGCCCTGGCCAAGCAAAAACAGCGTGAAACCAATCGCGACTATATTACTTTATTTGGGGAAGCGTTTGAAGAAATCGATCCGGATGCTCGGCTGGCTGCTATTTTTACCACACAGGAATTGCGTGACAGGATCAATTATGATACGCCGAATGAAGAGGTACTAAAAGTTATTCGCGAGGAAGCTGGAGGTGCTATCGACAATGCTTTTAATATTATCAGAACCCGTATCGACCAGTTTGGGGTAATTCAACCCAATATTCAACGCCTCGAAACAAAGGACCGCATATTAGTCGATTTACCCGGCGTAAAAAACAGGGACCGGGTTCGTAAACTTTTGCAGGGAACTGCTAATCTTGAGTTCTGGGAAACATTTGAAAACGCCGAACTTATTCAGAACCTCTATGCTGCCGATAATATCATACGTGAATATCTGGCAACCAAAAAGGAATCAAAGCGTACCGAAGAAAAAGGCGATAGTCTGGTTGCCGGGCCTGCTGAGGAAGTACAAGATACGACAGAAAAACGCTCACTTATCGAGCAGGTTGAGGCCGAAGCGGAACTGGCTGATACAGCCCTTCCGCAGAATATTGAAGAAGCTTATCCATTACTAAGCATCCTCAATCCGTTGCAAGATCCGCAAACAAGGCAGCCGTATCCGGGTGCAGTAATCGGTCGAGCTCACTTTAAGGATACTACCAAGATTAACCAGTATCTCAAAATAGCCAAGGAAAAACAGGTTTTCCCGCGCGAAGTCCAGTTTATGTGGTCGGCCTTGCCTATTGTCGATGATAACAGGAAACCCACCGATATTTACAGTTTGTATGCCATTAAAGTTCGTAGTCGCGATGGTCAGCCACCATTGAACGGAGATGTTATTGTTTCAGCCAGCCAGGATTTTGATGATATAAATGGTCAGGCTTTAGTTAAAATGACCATGAACAGCGACGGCACGAAACGATGGGCTCATATTACAAAGGAAAACCTGCACAAGGTGATTTGTATTGTAATGGATAACCGGGTTTATTCCGGACCAACAGTACAAACTGAAATTACTGGTGGTACTTCACAAATCACGGGTAATTTTACCGTAAACGAAGCACAGGATCTTGCTAACCTTTTAAAATCAGGTAAATTGCCTGCACCTGCCCGAATCATTCAGGAAGATGTTGTTGGACCCTCATTAGGAAAGCGTGCTGTAAATGAAGGTTTTAGTTCGTTTATTATTGCCTTTATCATAGTATTGTTTTATATGATCATATACTACAGCCGACGCGCTGGTTTTGTGGCCGATATTGCTTTGGTTGCCAATATGTTCTTTATTTTAGGTGTACTGGCATCGCTTGGTGCATCACTTACTTTACCGGGAATTGCTGGTATTGTACTAACCATAGGTATGTCGGTCGATGCTAATGTACTCATATATGAACGAATCAGGGAAGAACTTGCAGCAGGAAAAGGTGTACGTATGGCTGTTTCCGATGGTTATAAACATGCATATTCTGCTATAATCGATGCCAATGTAACAACCCTGATAACGGGTATTATTCTTTATATTTTCGGTACAGGTCCTATTAAAGGATTTGCTACCACGCTGGTTATAGGTATTTGTACATCACTATTCAGTGCTATTTTTATTACACGTCTGATTTTCGAGAGATTGATGACCCGGAACCGCGTCATTACATTTGCTACTCCTCTTACCCAAAATGCATTTAAGAATGTGAATATTAATTTTATTGACCGGGGCAAAATATTTTATTCAATCTCAATAATACTGATTATTGTTGCCATTGGATCGCTGATTACACGTGGTCTTGATCCGGGAGTCGACTTTACCGGTGGGCGCAACTATATTATTAAATTCGATAAGCCTGTTGTTACAGGTGATGTTGCAAGATCGCTCAGTGAACAATTCGGACAAATACCTAAGGTAATCACGTTCGGAGCTGAGGAACAGATACGTATTACTACCCGCTATAAGATTGATGAGGAAGGAACTGACGTGGATGAGGAAATTCAGCAGCTCATTTATGATGGATTAAAGCCCTATATAGGTGATAGTGTCGATTATCAAACATTTTATGATAATTATTGGCAAAGTAATCAGAAAGTTGGACCTACAATTGCTGATGATATTAAAAGGCAAGCTGTTTTTGCTATATTATTGGCACTTGTTTTTATGTTCCTCTATATTATTTTACGTTTCCGAAACTGGCAATATGGATTAGGAGCTGTTGTGGCTCTGATTCATGATACAGTCCTGGTTTTGGGTGTATTTTCAATTCTTTATGGGCTAATGCCTTTTTCACTCGAAGTAGACCAATCGTTTATTGCCGCTATCCTTACTGTTGTGGGATATTCTATTAACGATACAGTGGTTATTTTCGATCGTATCAGAGAGAACATTACGCTATATCCAAAGCGTGAACGAAAAGAAGTAATGAATCTGGCACTTAACGCTACATTAAGTCGAACATTTAGTACATCGTTCAGTACTTTCATTGTTCTTGTAGCCATATTCCTGTTTGGTGGTGAAGTTATACGAGGATTCGTCTTTGCCTTGCTTATAGGTGTTATTGTGGGTACCTATTCTTCCCTCTTCATTGCAACTCCTGTTGTATACCACACAATAAGAAGAGTAGAGCGATCAAAGGACAGGAAAAAATAGCAGGGTTCACTTTATTACAGCCCCGATGATTTTATCGGGGCTTTTTTTTATCTTTGGGAAGTCAGACGAATTAGGTATGATACTGTTTATAGGTGGTCCTGAAATATTAGTGATATTGCTTTTTGTGTTACTGCTTTTTGGTTCAAAAAAAATACCCGAAGTAGCACGAATGCTTGGTAAGGGAATGCGTGAATTTCGACGTGCAACCGACGAAATAAAAAGGGAGATCGATGAAGGAACGAAAGATATCAACGACGATTTTAAAAATCTTAAAAACAATCTGCGTGGTTAATATAACTGCTGTCTGACTGCCATTCACTTTTAAATTGCATGGAATATCTGCTGCTGATTGTTGGTTTCATTTTATTACTTTATGGAGGTAAATATCTGGTAAAGGGTGGTGTTGCTCTAGCCAGGAGATATAATGTATCGTCGCTGGTTATTGGTCTTACAGTTGTATCCTTTGGAACTTCAGCGCCTGAATTATTTGTAAGTTTAATTGCCAGCATTAAAAATCACCCCGAGGTAGCCATCGGAAATGTTATTGGATCGAATATTGCCAATGTTGCTTTGGTGCTGGCACTTACAGCCATCGTATTTCCCATACCTGTACGCAGTAGTTCAGTAAAGTTAGATGCCCCGTTTATGCTGTTCGTTAGCATGCTACTATGGTGTTTTTTTCTCAATTTAATACTAACCCGTTGGGAGGGTGGCCTTTTTATAATTCTTATTATCTCCTATACTATAGTATTACTCAGGCTTTCACGTCAGAATAAGTATAAGCGAATTATATATGATTCGGATGTTAAGATGGGAATAGGAAAAATATTACTTATATTTATTTTAGCCGATGCTGGATTAGCTATTGGTTCCGACCTGCTTGTTGATAATGCAAGTAAAATTGCTGTCAATCTGGGTGTTGATGAAAGAATAATTGCTATAACCATAATTGCATTTGGAACAAGTCTTCCCGAACTGGCTACTTCGGTAATTGCTGCTTTCCGCAAAGAGATGGATATTTCAGTTGGTAATATAATTGGTTCCAATATTTTTAATATTCTGGTTGTTTTGGGTATTTCAAGTATAGTAAAACCTTTAAAAGTAAATCCGGATTTTCTGAGAAACGATATATACTGGATGATGAGTACATCGCTTTTACTGTTCCTTTTTATTCTCCCCTTCAAAGGAGGCAAAATCACCCGCGGTAAAGCCATCATGCTTTTTTTATCTTATTGTGTTTATGTTTATATTCTTTATTTTCGCGGAGCATGATCAGGGTTGAAGGCATAACAAAATCATTTGGAGCATTGCAAGTGTTAAAGGGGATCGATGTAACCATTGATAGAAGCGAAATAGTTACTATAGTTGGGCCTAGCGGGGCAGGAAAATCGACTCTTTTACAAATTATGGGTACCCTGATGCATCAGGATAGTGGCAATGTTACTATTAATGAAACAAGAATAAGAGGATTAAGCGATCGCCAGTTGGCTGCCTTCCGAAATAAAAATATTGGATTTGTATTTCAGTTTCATCATCTTCTACCTGAATTTACAGCTATTGAGAATACTTGTATACCAGCCTTTATTGCCGGGGAATCACGAAAGAATGCTGAGAAAAAGGCAAGTGACTTGCTTCGACTATTAAATCTTGAGGATCGCAGTCATCATAAACCTGCGGAATTATCAGGTGGTGAACAGCAACGCGTTGCTGTTGCCCGTGCCTTAATTAATCAGCCCGCAGTGATACTTGCCGATGAACCCTCAGGTAATCTTGATTCAGATAATAAAAATGAACTTCACAACTTGTTTTTTAATCTCAGGGATAAACTTGAACAAACTTTCGTTATAGTTACACACGATAAAGAATTGGCCGGTAT
>CAYMQP010000005.1:0-13770 GCA_964392505.1 uncultured Bacteroidales bacterium | reverse complement strand
CTTTGCAAATGAGAGATGGTAGCATAGTAGGCGAATCGTGATGTAAAATTTTCCCCTAATTGTGAAATCTGTCCACTGGTTGTTTTTAGTGAGTTATATCCTTAATGTTTGATTGCTAATTAAGTTATTCGTTTTCCAAAAGGTGTAAGAGCTAATCCGGCCATTTTTATATGTTGAATAGCGAAGGGGATACCAATTATTGTTATGGCAAAAACCAAAGCAAGGACCAAATGTGTCAGCGAAATCCATAACCCACCCAAAATGATCCAGAGAATATTAAACAAAACCGGAAAACATCCGTTTGCATCTGTGGTATCAACAGCGTGAGCGCCAAAAGGGGCCAGTGCGAAAATAGCCAGTTTGAAACACTGAAGTCCGAAAGGAATACCGATAATTGTGATACAAAGCAGTACACCGCTTAAAGAGTATTCAATAAAAAGGATTAATCCTCCCCCAAGGAAAATCCATAAAATGTTAAGCAATAGATTCATGATTCATGGTTGGTTTATTGAACAATATTAATAGCTTGTAACTTGTTTATTCAAGTTGGTGATAAATGTAAAAATTTTTATGCAATTGATAGAATTATATCAATTACTCGAAGAAAAATATTATCAATATAATCAACCGGGTTTTATCGAATCGGATCCTATATGTGTCCCTCACGGATTTTCGATAAAGGAGAATATTGAGATATCGGGTTTTTTAACTGCAACAATTGCATGGGGTCAGCGACCGACGATAATTAAAAAAGCACAACAACTAATGCAACTTTTAGAAAACGATCCACATAATTTTATTGTGAATGCCTCAGAAAATGAGATTTTAAATCTCGAATCCTTTGTGCATCGAACTTTCATGAGTACCGATTTATATTTTTTTATTAAGGCGCTTCGTAATATTTATCGTAACTATGGTGGCTTGCATAATCTTATTGCATCTATTTTTTCGCTGAGAGGAGATATAATATATAGTTTAATTGAACTTCACAAGGTGTTTTTTGAAATACCACATCCTGTGCGGACTGAAAAACATATTGCCAATGTTAATAGAGGAGCTTCGGCGAAAAGGCTTAATATGTTTCTGCGTTGGATGATCAGAAGGGATAATTCAGGCATTGATTTCGGATTATGGACAGATATACCGACTTCTGCATTATATATACCTCTCGATGTGCATACCGGGAAAGTTGCTCGAGATTTGGGTTTATTGCGTAGAAAGCAAAACGACTGGATTGCAGTGAAAGAGCTCACAGCTGCTCTTCGTCAATTCGATTCTAACGATCCGGTTAAGTATGATTTTGCTTTGTTTGGTATGGGAGTATTTGAAAAGGAATGAATGACAATGAACAATTAATTATGAAATAGACAATCTATTGCCTTGTTACAAAGGCCAATTAGGAATTCAAATATTTTTAAAATTTTAAGCAGATAAATCTCATAAAAAAGGGTTGAAAAAAATAGGAGAAAAAATAGAGCAGCCTCCTGCCTTTCTACGTTGGTTAGGTTTTTGTATTTATCGTTATTAATTAACAGACCTAACCAGAGAGCGATAACAATTTTAACCGGTTGGAATTTGCCTCTTTTTTTATTATAAGTAGCATTAAATTTATTTTTGGCTGTATTGGTAATATAATTCAATAATCCTTCGGCATCAGCAATTTTATTGTTTTTAAAGAATTCAACCTTTTTATGAATAATTTCTATTGAAGCCTTATTAATTACAGAGTTGCGTGAATATGTGAAAAAAATTTGCTGATAGTTCGCATGGATAAATCGAAAAAAGATATACCACAAAATGACAGGTACAAATAAAATAATAATGTGTGTAAATAGACTATTAAAAATCGGTGAGCAATTTTCATTAAATATTAGTTTATTAAAATACCATAAAAGAGGAAAATAAAACAATAATGCAGACCATGAGGCTACCTGCCTGCTTTGAACCCATGAGCTATATTCTTTTTTTATTGTGAGAAGGATTTCACTCAATCTTGAAATGTCTTTTTCATCTGTAAGAAAAGCTTCACTATCAGTTTTCATTTTTTTCATTGCAAATTATAAGAAGAATATTACCATTGTTCAATTAATATAAGACTTTGATATTCAAACTTAAAGAAAATGAACAAAATTCAATTCAGATTCAATATTTATTTTTTTGTATTCAATAAAATTTGATATTATAGCAGAGAGCTATAATTAAACTATGCCAAACGACTTTTTTCAGTTCAAGCAATTTACTGTCAGGCAGAATCGTTGTGCCATGAAAGTTGGTACCGATGGTGTTCTGTTGGGTGCTTGGACAACCATTGGATTCGCAAAACGGATTTTGGATATAGGCACAGGAACCGGGTTACTCGCGTTAATGCTTGCACAACGTTCCGATGCACAAATTGATGCAATTGAGATTGATAGCGATGCCTCTTCGCAAGCCAGGGAAAATGTTCACAACAGTCCTTGGAGCAAAAGAATAAGTATATTTTCTGTTTCCTTACAGGAATTTGTTAAAGAAAAGAAAAAGTACGATCTGATTATAACAAATCCACCCTTTTTTAGTAATGCGTTAAAAGCTCCTGATAAGAAACGATCTATGGCCAGACATAATCACCTGCTAAGCCAGACATTGTTGACCGAAAGTGTCAATACTTTACTTAAACCAGATGGTCGTTTCTGCTTAATACTACCATCGGCTGATTTCATATCGTTTACTCAACAAATGAATAAAATCCATCTCCACCTAACACGCCAGACTAATATTTACAGTAAACCTGATTCTCCCTGTATCCGGATTTTGGCAGAATTCAGCAGAAAGGAATCGGAAGTAATTAATGAAGATTTCGTAATTGCGTTAGCAGGTAGGCACCAATATTCTACTCAATATATCGAGCTGACCAAAGCTTTTTATTTAAAATTTTAAATGCTTAGGGAATATTTACGTCAAGGTAAATATATATAGTGTTACCCACCAAAGTTGAATGGTATACAACTCTGTGTAAATGGTTTATGAAATATACCTAGTCTGATGATGGTTAATAAAATCTGGAATAAAAGAAAGTCTAATTTGTGTCGACTTTTAGTTTTTTTAACAGACTAATACGATCTTCTTCAATAATGTCACCCGTTTCCCGCATTTCGTAAACAAATTTTTCATTCTGAAGAATTACCCTCTTAATACGGGATGGAGTTTTACCATCAATAAAGACTAATTGAGCATTTTTATACTTTGAAATCATTTTAAAATAGATTTAACAGCACAACTTCGATACAAAAATAATATTTTAAAGCAAAGAATCTATAGGAAAAACGTTTGAAATTGAAAGTTAACCAGACTAAATAAAAAACGCAATTTTATTATTTATCGTATGTTTAGGAGAAACAAACACCTGTTTGTTAATTAATATTTTATAGATTTTTTCATTGTTATTTTGCCTCACTTTGTGAATCACCTAATTTAGCGGAAGACTAATTTATATATTTGTGACTCAGTCGTCGAAATTGGTTGAAACCCCTTTAATGAAACAATATTACAATATTAAGGACAAACATCCTGATGCAATATTATTGTTTCGGGTTGGCGATTTTTATGAGACTTTCGGCGAAGATGCTATTAGGGCGTCAGCTATTCTTGGGATTACACTCACGAAACGGGCCAATGGATCGGCTTCCTTTGTCGATCTGGCAGGATTTCCTTTTCATGCACTTGATACCTATTTACCGAAACTAGTCCGGGCAGGTCAGCGTGTGGCTATTTGTGAACAATTAGAGGATCCTAAGTTGGCAAAAAAAATAGTAAAGCGCGGAATCACTGAACTGGTAACCCCCGGCGTGTCCCTTAACGATAATGTTCTGGAAAACCGGGAAAATAATTTTCTTGCCAGCCTTCATATCGACAAACAGATAGCAGGAGTGGCTTTTCTTGATATTTCCACAGGTGAATTCCTTACAGCTGAGGGTTCTTTTGAGTATGTCGATAAATTATTAAATAGCTTCGCTCCGAAAGAAATTCTATATGAAAAAGGGAAACAAATCCAATTCGAAAAGTTATTCGGATCGAAATACTATGTTTTCACACTTGATGATTGGATCTATACCGAGGATGCTGCAAATGACAGGCTTTTAAAGCATTTTGAAACTTCAAGTTTAAAGGGATTTGGTGTTGGTGGATTAAAATATGGCATTGTTGCTGCAGGAGCTATTTTGCACTATCTTGATATCACCCAACATTATCAGGTAAAACATATTTCAAAACTCACAAGAATAGAAGAAGATGATTATGTATGGCTGGATAAATTTACTATCAGAAATCTTGAATTATTCCAATCAATAAACGAAGGAGCACATACACTTTGCGATGTTCTCGACAAGACTATTTCCCCGATGGGGAGTCGATTACTAAAGCGTTGGATAGCTTTACCTCTGAAAGATATAGCATCTATAAACGAACGTCTCGATATCGTTGAATATTATTTTAAAGATCCCGAATTTAGAGAAGGAATTCAGACCTATCTGGGGCATACAGGCGACCTGGAACGAATAATTTCTAAGGTAGCGATAGGGAAAGTGTCACCAAGGGAGGTGGTTCAACTGAAAATTGCTTTAAATGCTATTCAGCCAATAAAAGACTTGTGTAAGTCAAGTAATGAAAAACCTTTAATTAAAATAGCTGATCAGCTTAATCCATGCAATATTATCCGTGAACGTATCGAAAAGGAAATAATACCTGAGCCGTCTTCAATGATATCAAAAGGCAATGTGGTTGCAACCGGTGTTTCCGAAGAGCTGGATGAATTGAGAAATATACTTCATTCGGGTAAGGATTATTTAATAAAAATTCAACAGCGCGAAAGTGAAAAAACGGGTATTCCATCACTAAAAGTGGCATATAATAATGTCTTCGGATATTATATCGAAGTCAGGAATACACATAAAAACAAAGTCCCGGAAGATTGGATCAGGAAACAAACGCTTGTCAATGCCGAACGTTATATAACCGAAGAATTAAAAGAATATGAAGCAAAAATACTTGGTGCCGAAGAAAAAATTCTAGTATTGGAGAATCAACTATTTAGTAATTTGGTTCGTGGTATCACTGATTATATCCCGACAATTCAGCTTAACGCCTCCATGCTTGCCCGACTTGACTGTTTATTGTCGTTTGCGAAATGTGCACTTGAATATAAGTATTTCCGACCTGAAATTAACAATTCAGAAATCATTGATATTAAAGAAGGACGGCACCCGGTTATTGAAAGGCAATTACCTGTTGATGAAACCTATATTGCAAATGATATATATCTCAATACAACCGAACAACAGGTGATAATCCTAACAGGACCTAATATGGTTGGTAAGTCGGCTCTTCTAAGGCAAACAGCATTAATAGTACTCATGGCGCAGATGGGGAGTTTTGTGCCAGCATCGCAAGCCAGTATTGGTTATGTCGATAAAATTTTCACTAGGGTTGGAGCTTCCGATAACATTTCATTGGGTGAATCGACATTTATGGTTGAAATGCTTGAAACGGCCAGTATTTTAAACAATGTATCTTCACGTAGCTTAATATTTCTTGATGAGATAGGGAGAGGAACAAGTACTTACGATGGAATTTCCATAGCGTGGGCCATTGTTGAATTTCTCCACGAGCTCCCGGATATCAGGCCTAAAATAATATTTGCTACTCATTATCACGAATTGAATGAAATGGAGGCATATTTCGAGCGCGTTAAGAACTATAATATAACTGTCAAGGAGCTTGAAGATAATGTCATTTTTCTGCGAAAGCTGAAGAGGGGAGGTAGCGAGCACAGTTTTGGTATACATGTAGCACGCATGGCAGGAATACCAAGGAGTGTAGTAAAACGTGCTGGCGAAATCCTTAGCGAGCTGGAACAATCACGAAACAATAATTCTCTTTCAAAACCCATCCCCGAAATAGCTGAAAAGAGGGAAGGTATGCAGTTAAGCATTTTTCAGCTTGATGATCCTGTATTGAAACAAATTCGCGATGAAATAAAAAACACTAACATTGATAATCTGACACCTCTCGAAGCTCTTAATAAATTGAATGAGATTAAAAAAATTTCAGGGCTGAAATGACCAGTTTATAAGCAGTCTAATACTTTTCATTGCCTTTGACAGAAATAAAAAAAGCTCTATATTTGCAGCACCTTAAGGGTAAAAGCGGAAATAGCTCAGTTGGTAGAGCATGACCTTGCCAAGGTCAGGGTCGCGGGTTCGAGTCCCGTTTTCCGCTCATTTTTAACCCAAAAATACAAATTCACAATAGGTTGCCCGGGTGGCGGAACTGGTAGACGCGCTGGACTTAAAATCCAGTGAACAGCAATGTTCGTGCGGGTTCAAGTCCCGCCTCGGGTACAAAAAAAGCTCCTTTAAGGAGCTTTTTAAATGCATTTAAAGGAGTTGTTTAACAATTACCTTTAAGAACTCGATTCCATAAATAAGACTATCTAATTTTGAAATAGAAAAGTCTTATTGGTTGCAAAATTTTAAACATAGCATGTTTAAGTATACTGGTTTCTGTCTTATTTATGGAGGAGTAGTTGGAGGCTCATCATCATCATCGTTCGGATCGGGTTTGCGCGAACGTTTTAAATAAAGCAACTTACTCATCATAACGATAATAATTTATTGTTTTTGCCTACTCTATAACGCTTTTCGGCTTCCGCTTGACGCAATTTAAGAGTTTATCTGTCAATATCCAATAATACTTCATTATTTTTGAGACAGCGTTTGCTCTATAAACCCACTATGAAATTTCATTCCAGATACAGTTTTATCACTCTCATATCTATTATACTGTGTACTAATATTTCATCTGGAATTAATGTTTTCGCGTATAATCAACAAGTTCTGCTAACTCCTGAGCCTATACTTACAAGTCCTTTAAAAGTATTTTCCATTAAAAAGGAACCCAATAAACTTTTATTAAAATCGATTTATACAGGCGATTCTTTATTTATTTCCGGCGATCTAACAAAGGCGGAGTCTGCATACAAAGATGGGCTTCAAGCGGTTGAATCTTTAAAGATTCCCTGGTATAATGTAATTCTCTATAATCGAATAGGATATGTAAATTATTGGCTTCTTGATATTGATGAATCGCTTGAGTATTACGCTCAATCATTAATGATAATTCATTCTCAGCCTATAATACTCGATTCACTAGCTTATTTAGAGGCATTTACCTATATCAGCATTAATTCACGTTATAATAAAGAGTATAGTGTACATGTTAAATCGGATGCAGATAGAATAAATATAATTTCAAATGAAACATTCAAAAATCCGGTGAGGAAGCTCAAGTTTCATTTACTGAGGACTTATTTAATGATCAATGAAAGTAGATTTGACGAATTCGATACAGAAATGAAACTGGCTGAACCATTATTAAAAGATCTACCTTCCAGGAATAAATTTTGGCCGTTTCTCATGAGATTTTATCAGGGGCACTATTACAGGCTTCTAAGAGATCATAATCTTGCCATTCGATATCTTAACGAACTTGAACATCAAGTAATGCATGAGAAAGAATTACGAGATTTTAAATATTTCGTTTATATCTGTCTTTTAGAATTAAATAATAATTTGCATCGATATCAGGCTGCTGCAGAGTGTATTAAGCAGCTTACTCCATACCTTGAAAATCAGCTTCATCCTTTTTTTTATATTGATTATGTGAAAATTGGGGAGGTGTATAAAGAATTGGGATTATTTGAAGAAGCTCTGCATTATTTTAAAACTGCTGAAAAAATTATCCTTGAACATGGTATTCAGGATGAAAAACTAGTTTATATATATTACTATTTAGCCATGTATTACAAAGAAATTGAATGGGATATGGATATGATGCTTAAATATTTGCATATGGCTGAAAACATTATGAACCAATTTTCTGATCCTTACCTAGAATCTTTTATTGTGTACGAATTGGGGAAATACTACTATCAAAAGCAGGAGTACGATTTGGCTATAATAATATTTAATCTTGTCCTTGACGATTTGGACCGGTTAATTTCCGATGAGCAATATTTTAAAAGTAAGTACCCTCATCTTGCACGTACACCGTACCTGACCATTCTGGATTATTGTGCCGCATCTTTCTACTACTTATCGGAACAGAAAAATTTTGAAATGGTTTCTCTGAAGCATTCATATGAAAATTATAAACAGCTTGTTTTGCTATACGAGAAAATGTTTAGAGAACGGGGATTTGAGGAATCAAAAATTGCTACTCTGAAAGGAGTTCGAAAAGCTTTTGAAAATTTGTTTGAAGTTGGATTTACACTTTATCAGCGAACAAAAAATAATTCCTATCTGAATGAACTGTTTACCTATTCTGAACGAAGCAAAGCCTATATGCTTAAAAACATTGTTTCTGACGAGCTAGCAAAACGTGCTGGCGGAGTCCCTGAAAATCTGATTAATAAAGCGCGTATTATAAAGAAAGAGATTGATTCAATGCAATATTCCCTAAGTCAGAATATACCTCAAAGCAATAATGCTTTGGATGAATTACTGGTTAGTAGAATTTTACATAAACAGGAAGAGTATGAAGATTTTATAAGGAAATTAGAAAATCAATACCTAGATTATGCTCTTCTCAAAAAGCAGGGCAAAAATATATCTATTGAAAATATTCAGAATCAGCTTAAACTTGATCAGGCATTATTGGAATATTTTTTTATTTATAATGCATTATATGTTTTTTACATCGATAAGGATACTGTTTATCTTACCAGCCAAAGTATTAATCGCGGATTTTCTCAACAACTATTGGAATACAGATCGCTATTTGATAACCTATCTTTCAATGAGTTCAGTGAGGAAAACATCATGGATTTTATTAAGCAATCTCATACTCTATATACTTTGGCCATTAAGCCTGTTGAAAACCTGATCGATACGAAGCGGCTTATTATTGTACCGGATGAAGAACTAAGTTTAATTCCATTTGAAACACTTGTTAGCAAGCATCCCGATTCTCTCATGCAAACTCCATATAATAATTTACCCTACCTTGTTTTAAGTAATCCGATAAGTTATATTTATTCAGCCTCACAACTTACCACAGGAAAGAAATCTCGTTTTAGAAATGTGGATTTTGCAGGATTTGCCCCGGAATATTTGACCATGAGTACCGATTTTAATCACATAGAGAATGGCAGATTAACATCTTTACCCGGCGCAAAAGATGAAGTATTGTCGGCAAAAAAATATTTCCGTGGCCGAGTATACACTAATGGTCATGTTTGTAAAGACAAATATTTCAAAGAGAGTCAGCAAAGAAAAATAGTACATCTTGCTATGCATGCTGTGCTCGATTCTCTTGAACCTATGAATTCGTGGTTTGTCTTTTCTATACAAAATCAAAATCCTGAGGGGAGATTGCATGCATATGAGATATATGCACATAAAATTGCTTCTTCGCTGGTTGTTCTGAGTGCTTGTAACACGGGAATGGGTAGGATCAACAAAGGTGAAGGCGTATTCAGTATTGCCAGGGCTTATTTATTGTCAGGCGTGAAAAATGTGATTTATACGCAGTGGTCGGTAGCCGATCGGTCGAGTGCGCAACTAATGGACAGGTTTTATTTTTATTTATCACAGGGTATACCAACCGATATAGCTTTACAAAAAGCGAAAATAGATTTTATAATTAAAGGAGATCCTGTTAAAGCATTTCCATTTTATTGGTCACCTTATGTAATTATGGGAACACCCATAGAAATAGCTCCTCAACGGAGGATTTATATAGGGATAGGTTTGTTCCTTCTGGTAATTCTGATAACCTATGTGATCTGGAAAAAACGCTAGGTTTTTAATTTTTTAAGAATTTTCTTGGCTTTTGATGCATACATGTTTTCTACTTCAGCAAGACGCTGAAAGAAGAGCCGTGCATTTTTTACATTATCGGTTTTTAAATAGGTCATAGCCAGATACCATCGAGCATGTAATGCAAATGGTGAAATTGTATCTTGTTCTACCAAAGCAAATTCATCAATTGCCTGCTGGTAATATTGAAGTTCTAATGCAGTTAAACCCAGATAAAAATGAGCAGTCTGATCATCAAAATTTTTTGCGATGTAATTCTTCAAAATTTCATATGACGTTTGATATTCGCCTTCCTGATATAAATAATAGGACAGTTGAATGTCATTTCTAGAATTTTCGACTGAACGTGTAGAAATATCTGTACTATAAGGTTCATAAAAGTTTGTATACAACTTGGATGGATCCTGATGTATAACGATATGATACAAACTCAAGACTACCAAAACAAGTACTGAAGCCGCCAAGGGTATTTTAATCAAATTAATAAGCGATCTGTTAATCGGTTTAGTATAGGTAGTGTCAGCATTCATTATTTTGGCAAGTGTATTTCTGAAATTCCATGTTTTATCATCCAGAATGGATTCATTTAATTCTCTGTAAAAATTTACTTCAGAGGCGAGTTTCTCATCCTTATGTAACAATTTTTCAAAACTTTCCTTTTCTGCCTGCGACATAGCATTATCAAGGTATCGCTCAATCTGCTTTAATTTTTCCATTGCCTAACTCTTTAAATTTGTTACAATTATGTATTTTACTCATAAGTGATTTCATGCATCTAAATCGCCTGTTTTTGGTATGTTGATCAGAACTGTAGCCCATTGTTTGTGTTATTTCCCTGATAGGTATATTGTTGAGAAACATTTTTATAACACGCTTACAATCATCGCTTAGTTCTTCAAATTTCTCTCTATACAAAAGTAAACGTTCATTACGTTCAATTAATTCAATAACTCCTTTCTCATTTGTAATTATATACTCACTCGCATCCTCTATTATTGAATGTTTTTTTCTGTTCTTGAGTTCTTTAAGCCAGACAAATCGACATACTGAATATAGGTAAGTTCCCAATGAACTAGATAATGATAAATCGGATTCTCTAAGTTTTTTGAATATAATAACCATAGAATCCTGAAAAATATCCTTAGCGTCATCTTCATTGCCATTATTTAAAAGAACATAATGACGGATACTGGGGAAATTCTCCGTGTATATGAACTGAAGTACTTGAGGATCGCCATTAGTAATACCATTTAATAGCTCCTGTTCCGAATATTTCCTTTCCAGTTCCAATCTCTTTATTCCCGATTTTTTGTAAAAGTAATCCTCCGAAAGTAAAAAAAAATTAAAAATTTTTATTTATATACATAAATTGGTTCGCAAGTACAAATTAAATTTCGGTCACCAAAGGCATCGTCGATTCTTGAAACTGGGGTCCAATATTTTTTTTCGCGAAGCCATGGAGCAGGAAAGGCTGCCTTCTCGCGACTATATGTATGTGTCCAGGTATCAGCTGTGACCTCATCAATCGAATGCGGGGCATTTTTAAGTACATTGTCTTCATTTTCAGTACTTTTGGAAATATCAACTATTTCGTTATAAATAGCCATCATTACTTCGATGAACCGATCGAGTTCTTCTTTCGATTCACTTTCGGTGGGTTCAATCATTAGTGTACCGTGTACAGGAAAAGAAAGTGTTGGGGCATGAAAGCCATAATCCATTAAACGTTTTGCTATATCAACTTCAGTAATATTAGCCAGTTTTTTAAAATGACGGCATTCAAGAATAAGTTCATGAGCAATATAACCGGTTTCCCCTGTATACACAATTCCATAATGATTTTTTAATCGGGTGGCTATATAGTTAGCATTAAGAATAGCAATCTCTGAACTATAAGTTAAACCTTTGGTTCCGAGCAGGTAACAATAGGCATGTGAAACGGTTAATATACTAGCACTGCCCCAAGGTGCTCCTGCTACGGAATTTATTCCGTGTATTCCACCAGTTTTAACCAAAGGATGGGCTGGCAAATATTCTGCAAGGTGTTCAGCAACACAAATCGGTCCGACACCAGGTCCTCCTCCGCCATGGGGTATAGCAAAAGTTTTATGAAGATTCAAGTGGCAGACATCGGCACCAATCATGGCAGGATTTGTTAATCCAACCTGAGCATTCATATTAGCTCCGTCCATATAAACTTGCCCTCCACAGGAATGAATTATAGCGGATATTTCGCGTATATTTTGTTCAAAAACACCATGCGTCGAAGGATATGTTACCATGAGGGCAGCAAGTCTTTCTGAATTGGATTCAGCTTTTTCTTTCAATTCGGCAATATCAATATTACCTTTTTCATCACAATTTACAACCAACACTTCCATTCCCGCCATTACTGCGCTTGCAGGATTTGTTCCATGAGCCGATGAAGGAATTAGCACAAGGTTTCTATTAAATTGATTATTCTTTTTATGGTATTCCCTTATTATCTTTAAGCCTGTGTATTCCCCTGCAGCGCCTGAATTAGGTTGAAAGGAAACTGCAGCTAATCCTGTGACCTCTATCAGCATCTTTCCTAATTCATTAAATAATTGCTGATATCCTTCCGTTTGATCAACTGGAACAAAAGGGTGAATTTCTCCAAATTCAGGCCAGCTAAGGGGTAGCAATTCGATAGCTGCATTAAGCTTCATAGTGCACGAACCTAGTGAAATCATCGAATCAGTAAGGGAAATATCCCTACGTTCAAGTTTCTTAATATAACGCATCATTTCAGTTTCCGACCTGTATTTCGAAAAAACTTCAAGAGTTAGATATTTACTGGTTCTTAAAAATTTCTTTTCAAAATATATCTGATCTGGTAAGCTATGTACTTTCGTAAAGGAACGATTTACAGTAGCTGCAAAGACTTCGATCAGATTATTTATATCATCAATGCTTGTAGTTTCATCGACACTTATGCCAATGCTTCCATCATCGTAGTATCGAAGGTTTATTTCTTTTTTTAATGCCTGTATTTGAATTTCGCGCTGAGAAATTTTGGAAGGTAATTTAATTTTAAGGGTATCAAAGAAATTATTGTTAAGTTGTTCAAAACCAAGCTTTTTTAATGATGATTGCACTATACTTGCTGATTGGTGACAATGGAGCGCTATTCTGCGTAATCCCTCTGGACCATGATAGATGGCATACATACCTGACATAATAGCCAATAGTGCTTGTGCAGTGCATATATTCGATGTAGCTTTTTCCCTTCTGATATGTTGTTCGCGGGTTTGCAGTGCCATGCGTAAAGCAAGCTTTTCTCTTCTATCTTTGGATACTCCAATTATCCTACCCGGTATAAAACGTTTGTATTTCTCTGTAGTGGCGAAGTAACCGGCATGCGGACCACCATAACCCATGGGTAATCCAAAACGCTGGGTGGATCCCACTACCACGTCAGCTCCCCATTCACCCGGAGGTGTAAGTAAAACCAAACTTAATAAATCGGCAGCAACTGCTATATCGCATTTATGTGTATGTGCTTGTTTCACGAAGGTTTCATAATCACAAATTGAACCATTTGCTGCCGGAAACTGAAGAAAGGCCCCGAAGAAATCGACATTGATATTAATATCTGTGTAATTCCCAACCACAATTATAATTCCCAATGGTTCAGCACGGGTTTCTAATACAGCAAGGTTTTGGGGAAAAATATTCTCATCAACAAAGAATTTAGTTGTATTCGATTTGATTTGTTCCCGTGAGCGGCTATTAAATAACATTATCATAGCTTCGCCAGCTGCAGTGGCTTCGTCGAGTAAAGATGCATTGGCGATTACCATTCCTGTAAGGTCGGAGATCATGGTTTGGAAATTAAGAAGCGCTTCAAGCCGACCCTGCGAAATCTCCGCCTGGTATGGTGTATACGATGTATACC
>CAYMQP010000004.1:15917-36393 GCA_964392505.1 uncultured Bacteroidales bacterium | reverse complement strand
GGATTAAGCCCCATAACCAACCCTACCATAGCGGTAGTTCGTGTACGCTATGAACAATTTCTCGATGCCTATAAATTCCAGAAAACGCTTCAGAAAAATTATAGCCGGGCACAGGAGCATTTGGCCAGTATGCGTAAAGAGGCTGACGATATCATCTTAAATGTTTGGAACGAAGTTGAAGCTCATTATTCGAACCTTACCGACAAGGAAAGAAGAACAAAGGCAGAAGAGTATGGTCTTTCTTATGTATTCCGAAAAACTGAGATGAAAAAACATCAGACTCCCGTCGCAGTTAGCTAATTTTCTATCAGGAATCTTTACTGGTTCGTTGTTCTCTCATTATGATAATTCTGCGAAAGGTAAAGTAGATTAAGATACCGGTTACAGCCACACTTAACATCATTGCAGTAGGAGATAAGTCGTTGCCTCCTTCAAGGAAATTCAAAATCTCCTTATTGAGAACATTAGAAAAATAAGAAAGTGTTACTGCAATGGCATTATTTAAAAAATGAGCCAAAACCGGTAACCAGATATTATTACTCCAATAAAAAAGATAGCCAAAATATATGCCAAGCAATAATCGGGGCAAAAATCCATAAAATTGCATATGAAAAGCGCTAAAACAAATAGCAGCTATAATAATTCCCAAATGGATTCTGTTAAACCAGTCAGATAGTATCTTCTGTAAAATGCCTCGAAAAAAGAACTCCTCCCCGAGAGCTGGTAATATGGCAATTATTACGATATTGATTAAGTAACCAGACCATGTTTTCCCCTCTAGTAAACGTTCCATTACCCTGATCCTTTCTTCTTCCACGCTTTGTAATGTTTCTTCAATTTTACTCAGCGATTCGGGAAGTTGCATTTGAGCATTCCATTGAACTAGCCATTGCAGCATGGGAGCAGATAACACAAGCGTAAGGAAAACAAAAAATCCTATGAACACAACATTATATTGCTCTCCCGGCAGAAAGCTTTCTCCTTTTTTAAAGATTAAAAGGTGAGTCAGTAGTGCAGGAATTATAAAAAGGCTAATAGATTGAATAATCTGTAAATAATATAGCAATCCAGCATTTGATCCTATTATTCCTTCTGACAGGATATCCTGAAGTTCTGTCCAAGTAATTGAAAAAATTGGCATGGCAAGTAATAATCCCAGAAATGTAAAAATCAGGTAGCTGGCACCCATAAAAATAATTATGATCAATAACCGCATGAAAGGATTTGTTTCCGATAACATCTGATTTAGTAACCGGATTGCAGCTTGGTAATTCTTCATAAAAAAGTAATGTAATTTATAAATTAGCAGGCTAATATAACCTAAAAGTATCACAGAATACAGTGATCAAAATAGGCAATATCGAATTGCAGGATCGGCCTTTGTTTCTGGCTCCGATGGAGGATGTTACCGATGCCTCGTTCCGTTATGTCTGCAAACATTTCGGAGCCGATGTGATGTATACCGAATTTGTATCGTCCGACGGTCTTGTCAGAAACGCCCGAAGAAGTATTGAGAAACTCACTGTTTTTGATTATGAACGGCCCATTGGGATACAGCTTTACGGACACCTCATCGATAGTATGGTGGAATCGGCTCGTATTGCCGAATCCTATAATCCCGATTTTATCGATCTTAATTTCGGATGCCCGATTAAAAAAATTGCCAGTCGGGGCGCCGGAGCCGGTATGCTGTGCAATATTCCCCTGATGCTAGAAATGACGAAAGCCATAGTTAAAGCAGTTAAGAAACCTATAACAGTTAAAACCCGTTTAGGCTGGGACGAAGATTCAAAAATTATTGTTGAGTTGGCCGAGAAATTACAAGATACAGGGATTGCCGCTCTTACTATTCATGGCCGCACCAGGGCACAGATGTATAAAGGTATTGCCGACTGGACACTTATTGGCGAAGTAAAAAATAATCCGAGAATGCATATCCCTATCATTGGAAACGGAGATATTGTAACACAGGAAAGTGCTAAACAGGCATTTGATAGTTATGGTGTCGATGGTATTATGATTGGTCGCGGAATGGTTGGTAAACCCTGGCTTTTCCGTGATATACGTTATTACCTTGAGTATAGTAAACCGGCACCTGAATTTAGTGTTTCCGAAAAAGTAGAACTAGCTAAAGTCCATTTTCAAAAATCGCTGGAATTCAAAGGTGAAAGGGCAGGTGTGTTGGAAATGCGGCGTCACTTTTCAAATTATTTTAAAAAACTGGAAAATTTTAAAGAAACCCGTTACAGGCTGGTAACAGAAAACAATCCAGAAGCTATACTCGATATTCTTAATGAGATAAAAGAGAAATGGGGATAAGAAGCTGTTTTTTTACTGATTTTTATTTTCTGATATATCAATATTTATTCCGTTATCCAGTGGATAATCGATATTGTAATGAAGACCCCGGCTCTCTTCACGATGCATGGCTGCTTTAATTATCAGATATCCAACATTAATCAGGTTACGTAATTCGCATAATTGTACTGAAAGGATTGATTTTTGATATAATCTTTCCGTTTCATGATAAATTGTTTCCAGTCTGTCGAGGGAACGTTTTAATCGGACGTTTGAACGAACAATTCCTACATAAACACTGAATATTTGTTGAACTTCCTTATAACTTTGGGTAATGAGAACCATTTCTTCAGGGTGCCTTACACCGAGGTCGTACCAGTGGGGAATCTGATTGTTATATTCATATTTTTTAAAATGTTCCTTTGCATGTTTAGCTGCTCTGTCGGCGTATACAATAGCTTCGAGTAATGAATTGGAAGCAAGTCGGTTAGCTCCATGAAGACCCGTATAAGCGGTTTCGCCTGCCGCATATAATCGGTTAATAACGGTACGGCCATCCATATCGACCTTAATACCTCCGCATAAATAATGTGCAGCAGGCACCACCGGAATATAATCACGGATCATATCTATACCCAAACTTTTACATTTTTCGTTGATATTTGGGAAATGCTCTATCAGATTTTTAGAATCGAGATGGCGGCAATCCAAGTATACATAATCATCGCCACGGAGTTTCATTTCGTGGTCTATGGCACGGGCAACAATATCGCGTGGTGCTAATGAACCCCGTTTATCATACTTATGGAGGAATTCTTTACCATCGATCGTTTTTAAAATTCCTCCATAACCCCGCATAGCTTCCGATATAAGAAAAGAAGGACGTTCCGTGGGATTATAAAGAGAAGTAGGATGAAATTGAACGAATTCCATATTTTCAACTGTGCCTTTAGCGCGATATACCATAGCTATACCGTCGCCTGTAGCTATCTGAGGATTCGTGGTGGTGCTATAAAGATTTCCGGTGCCTCCTGTAGCCATCAGCGTAACTTTGGAAAGAAATTTTACAACTTTTTGTTTTTTAATATCAAGCGCATAGGCTCCGTAACATTGAATATCGGTATGTCGCCATTTTACCAGGACTCCTAAATGATGCTGCGTAATGATGTCGAGGGCAAAATAATGTTCATATATATCGATATTTTTATGTTGTTTTACTCTTAAGGATAATGTTCGTTGTATTTCCATACCTGTTTCATCCTTATGATGCAGAATTCGATATTCGGAATGTCCTCCTTCGCGAGCCAGATCATATTTTCCGCTTTCCCCTTTATCGAATTTCGTTCCCCAGCGAATAAGTTCACTAATTTGCATAGGGGCTTCGCGAACTACCATCCGAACAACTTCTTCGTTACATAATCCATCGCCGGCAATTAGCGTATCTTCTATATGTTTTTTATAGTTGTCAGGTTTATAGGTAACTGCAGCAATACCTCCTTGCGCATACGAAGTATTCGTATTTTCAAGATCTGTTTTGGTTAAAATAGCTACCTTCCCTTTGTCGGCCACTTTCAGGGCAAAACTTAAGCCTGCCAGTCCCGAGCCTATTACAAGAAAATCGTATCGCTTCTCCATTTGCTATTCATTTAACCAGTTCCAATAAAAGTACTCCGGAAATATCAAGTATTGATATAAAACCTTTGAATAGATAATTTAATCCCCAAAAACTCCATTAATAAAGGCAAAGATAGCACTTCCCAGTCCAATCACGCCCATTGTGGCTATCATACGCCATAGTGTATCGGAATCGGCATAATCCCAAATAGCTAAAATACTTAAGACGATACTGCCAATGAGGCATAGGGTTATCAGGGTAAAAGAGATTGTTTTAATTATTTTGGGATTAAAAAATCCTTTGCTGCCGAATTTCATGAATTATCAGTTTTAAAGATCAAAGCCAATGTCGCGACGAAAATATTTCTTATCAAAAGTAACGATTTCTGCATTTTTATAAGATATTTTCAAAGCATCACGAAAGTTTTCTGCAACTGAACTTACGGCGATTACTCTACCTCCATTGGTAATTACCTCACCTGCTTTTAATGCTGTTCCTGCATGAAAAAGAATACTATCGCCAATAGTTTCCATATTGATAATAATTTTCCCTTTTTCATATGATTCCGGATAGCCCTCCGATACCAGCATAACTGTTACACACGAATCGGAATTAATATTTATAGTTGTTTTAGTCAATTTTTTCTCGGCTACAGCAACAAAATGTTCCAACAAATCGCTTTGTATTCGCGGTATAATCACCTCAGCCTCCGGATCGCCCATACGCACATTATACTCAACAATATAGGGATCGTTACCACACTTCATCAGGCCAAAGTATATAAATCCATTATAGTCAATACCTTCTTTCTGTATGCCCTCGATAGTTGGTTTTATAATGCGTTCTTCAGTTTTCTGAAGGAATTCTTTATCGGCAAACGGTACTGGCGATATACAGCCCATACCACCTGTATTCAAACCCGTGTCGCCTTCTACAATACGTTTATAATCCTACGCTACGGGCAAGATTTTATAAGATTTACCATCGGTAATTACAAATATCGAGAGTTCAATACCCTTCAGGCATTCTTCAATCACAACCTTTTTGCTGGCCTGTCCGAATTTACCATCGAGCATGGTTTTGAGTTCTTTTTTAGCTTCTTCAACCGAATTGAGAATTATTACTCCCTTCCCTGCAGCTAAGCCATCTGCTTTAAGCACATAGGGAGCTTTCATAGAATTAAGATAATCAATGCCTTCGGAAAGATTGGCTTCCGTGACGCTTAGATACTTTGCTGTGGGTATTCCGTATTTTACCATGAATTTTTTTGCAAACTCTTTACTTCCTTCCAGCATAGCTCCTTTGGCTGATGGACCAATGACGGGAATAGCCTTCAGTGATGGCTCCGAACGAAAATAATCGCTGATGCCTTTCACTAAAGGATCCTCAGGCCCGACAACCACCATATCAATTTCATTATTAATGGCAAATCGACCCAGACTTTCGAAATCATCGGCTTTAATATTTATATTCTCACCCAGTTGAGCGGTACCGGCATTCCCCGGAGCTGTATAAAGTTTGGTAAGTTTCGGGCTTTGGGCTATTTTCCAGGCTAGCGCATGTTCGCGACCTCCCGAACCGAGAAGCAATATTTTCATAGTAACTTGAATTAATAGCAGTGCAAACTTACTATTATGATTTTAAAAACGAAGTATTTACTATGTATTTTGATGTTGATCTGACTTAAGTCACTCTTACTTCAGAAAATTAGGAAGTGTATAGCGTAAGTAAATCTCGTGTGAGCCAAAAGTTGATGCATTCAGGCCTGAAATAGTCAGATCATATGAATAGCCAAATAACAATTCTTCATATTTAAATCCTAACTGAAATATAACAGCTTCAGAGCTTCGAAACGATAATCCAAAAATAAAAGCATCTTTATATTCCAGCTGTGTATTAATATCAACCTGAAAAAGACCTGCTTCAATAAGCTTAAATAATACTGATGGTTTTAAAATCAACTCCCGGTTAATTTCGAAATTGTACCCACCAAAAAGATAATAATGGCGTACCTGCTTTTCCTGTAATACATTATCCGATTTTAAATCGATATTTCGGTTGACAAGTTGCGGAACTGATAACCCCAAATAGTAGTTTTCACTATATAAATATGTACCAAAATTGGCATCAGGGACAATCATTTTGTCTTCACCGGCAAAAATAGGATCATCAGGATCTTCAACCGTTAATTCGGATTTTTTCAGATTAAACTGGTAGATTAATCCCGATAATCCAAAGGCAAGCTGCAAATCGGGATTTATTTCAATATGGTAGCTATATGTTAGTTCTAAACCGGTTTTTCTTAAAGGACCAGCCTGATAATTAAAAATATTAACTCCTGCACCCATCGATTTCGCTATATTCATATTTCCCGAAAGATACTGAAGAGAAGGAGAGCCTGTGATACCAGCCCACATTTTACGATAGGAAAAAGAAAGAGGTAGATCATCGGAAATGCCTGTAGCAGCAGGATTTATAACGTAATGATTATACATATACTGACTCAACGGAGGAATTTGCTGGCTGTAAAGTCCCGATCCGACCAATAACCCTGCAAATAGTAAAACATATCGTCTCATAGTACTCAGTTTTAAGTTCTTACTTTACAATACTCACGGGTCCTGATAAGGGATCCGAGTCATCGCCCAAATCGATAATATAATAGTAAGTTCCAGCTGGTAAATCTTTATTATTGTAAGTTCCATCCCAAGGTTCTGAATACCCATTTGAACTGAAAACCTTATTTCCCCAAGTATTAAATATAGTGACTGTACAGTCGGGGTATAAATCGATATTACCTATATTCCATACTTCATTCATCCCATCATCGTTAGGACTGAAAGCATCGTAGATAACTAAACCTGTTGTTGTTTGTATTATTGAAACCACCAATGTATCGGAAGAACAAATATCCTCATCTGTAACATGAACCATATAATCGTCTGGCACCAAATCGATAAAGATACCGGTTGAATTAGAGCTGTCGATGTTAACGGAATAAATGTGATAAGTATAGGGAGGTATTCCACCTGTGGCAATTATTTCGATTTCTCCTAGCTGATTACCTGAAACATGTGTAACATTCGTATCAACAATAATTTGATCAGGTTGAACTATATCAACAGAAGAAAATTCCTGTTCACAGTCATTACCATCACTAATCCAAATAAAATAATTTCCTGCTGGCAGAGCTGTGAATATACCCTCATTATCAAGATAAGTATCTCCATCGTCGATAGAATAGGTTAATCCTCCAACAGGACTTGTGGCTGTAATAATTATTGATCCGTCATCATACCCATAACAGGTTATATCAGTAATCTCAGTGCTGACAAGTGTAATGGCTCCGGGTTCGAGGATGATAATATCATTTAGTTCTTCAGCACAATTGTATAAATCAGTCACAGTAACAGAATAATCTCCTCCTGGAAGATCTGAAATATCCTGACTAACCTGTCCGCTCGACCAGGAATAGTTATATTGAGGTGTACCTCCTGAAACACTAAGATTGATAAGACCGTCTGAACTCCCAAAGCAGCTAACATCCTGATGTGTTTCACTGAGAACAAGAATTGCAGGCTCTGTTAACTGAATATTATCAGTAACTGCACAATCATTTAAATCTGTTGCTGTAACATTATAGAATCCTGCTTCAAGTCCGGTTGCAGTTTGAGTTGTCTGATTAGCCGGATCGTCCCAGATGTAGAATTTTGTACCAGTTCCTCCTGTAGCTGTTGCGGTTAAAATCCCAGTCAGATCGCCATTACAAAATATCGGTTGGGTGATTGTTATATTAATATCTAAGGCTGAAGGCTGTGTAATCTCTATTTCATCAGTAACCATACAATCGTTAATATCGGTTACTGTAACTGAATAATTTGCTGCGGGTACATCAACTAAATCTTCTGTAGTAGCGCTATTACTCCATTGAAATGCATAAGGTAAAGTACCTCCGGATACTGTTAGGTCAGCTATTCCACTGTTATCGTTAAAGCAATTTAAATTTGTGCCTGTTATCGAAGCTAGTAATTCTTGTGTCGGTTCCTGGATCTGAACTGAAGTTTCAGCTGTCCGCGCATCGAAATTATCGGTAACTGTAACATAATATGTTCCTCTTGGAATATCAATCAGGTTAGGTGAGTTACCTCCAACCGATTGTCCGATGGAATTTTCCCATTCATAATCGTATGGTCCTGTACCCCCTGAAACAGCAACAGTTGCCGACCCTGTTGAGTTGTCCTTACAATCGACATCGACCTTATTTGAGATATAAGCTATAAGCATAGTATCGTTTACAACAAGAAAAGTAGTGTCAGCTTCACATGTATTAACATCGGTTACCAGAACAAAATAATTTCCCCCACTAAGATTACTAATATCCTCATCGCTCGAGTCAAATCCACTTGGACCATCCCAATCAAATACAAAGCCGGGAGTGCCTCCTGAAACTTCAAGATCGATGGCCCCATTACTTCCAGGAGGTATGGTTTCGTTAGTCACCGTCGATGATTCAAAGGTAATAGAGTCAGGTTGGTCAATTAAGAAAGTATCATAAGCCTCGCATAAATTATCGTCGGTGACTATAACACTGTATTGTCCTTTTGTAAGTGTGGTTTGATCTTCACTTGAAGCTGCCACGCCCGAACCTGAGATAGCTTCCCATGAATAATCATATGCACCAGCTACGGTTCCCCCACTCACTGTTAGATCGATAGTACCGTCGTTACTTGTGCCATTCCAGGGATGGCAGCTTACATCAGTCAGGTCGGCAAGTATAGAAATGGCAGTTGGTTCAGTGAGCTCTATAGTATTACTGGCAGTTATTAATCTTGAATCGGTTATCGTAACCGAATAGGTATCGGCTGACAGATTATAAGCTAGCGAATCGTTACTACTTGTTACATTGGGGCTCCAGGAATAATTATAAGGGCCTATGCCAAAATACGGGGTTATAATAAGTCTTCCACTACTTTCTCCGTTACAAGCGATGTGTTCGATGGTAGTATAAACTGCTTTCATCGGATAATAATAGGCACCGATAAAACCATTATAGGTGCCTGTTACATTGATATAACTGGAATCGCCAATGACAAGTGTATCGGAAATGGAATATCCGCTTATTATTGTATTGCCATTGATATCGAAAGTAATAGCACTGCCAACATCTTCATCGGAACCACCAATTCCTTGGGCACCAATTTCATCTCCTTTTGTATTGAAGATAGCAAAACCGGTATTCATATCAGTTATACCCGTACTTTGTAATGTATCTTCATTAAATATTACTTGACCTGATATATTTCCACAGAATTGAACCAGGTTTTCTCTTTGTATCAGGCCGAAGCCATCATCATTCCCTGCGTCCCCTTTCCTTTTGACCCATTGAAGGGTTCCCAGCTTATTGTATTTGGCCAGGTACAGATCCTGTGCTCCAAAACCGGATATTATTGCTGATGACAAAGTTGCTGTACTGTCGAAGACCACGTCAGCTTCAGCCTTACCCGTTATATATACATTCCCGTAAATATCCGAAATACTGTTATTAGCATGATCGTAACCAATCCCTCCTCCTTTGCGTGCCCATTGAAAGTCGAGATCAGTATTGAGTTTTACGATAAAAGCATCTGCAGTTGTTGCACTGGAGCCAGTAAGGGTATTGGAGGGAGTTGAAAATTCAATTAAATCGAAAACATCCCCGGCAATATAGTATCCCTCATTGGTTGCCAGATTTACATCTTTTAATATAGTTCCGTTTTGCGTTGTTTGGAAGAAAGTGGTATCCTGAATTTCTCCACTCAGAGTAGATTTAACAACAAAATGATCTTTTCCTGCAGCCCCCCTTGGATTTACTGTTATATCTGATGTCCCATCAAAATAGGTGAATTCATCCTTGAACTGACCAATAATAATTAGTATATCTTCGACACTGCTGTATATCATTCCTTTAATTCGCTGAATATTTGATCCATGAAATATTCTTATTGCATCAATGAAATTTCCGTCAAGATCAAACTCAGCCAAAAAAGCATCAAAATTATTTACATTTTCGAGCGAATCTGTTGGAGTAAAATAAATGGCTCCATTGCGAAAGTCGCCAGCAATATATATAGAATTCTCTACTATATTAATTGCTACAGCAAAATCTCTATCAACGCTTCCAAATCCTCTGAGCCACTGGAGAATCCCATCAGAAGAAAATTTGCATAAATAGCCATCTTTGTCTCCCGAATTAGGCACAGTTATTCCCTGTATGGTGAGACTTGGGCTCTCATATGTTCCAATCAAGTATACGTTGTTGTTATCATCAACAGCTATATTGGTTGGAGTCACATCATTTGTACATTCTAATTCATCCGACCAGATCCATTCCTGTCCGTAATTAGCTTTATATGATAGGATTAAAAGGATTAGTAACAGGTTTAGTCTCTTCATGGCATATTTTTTTACATAATACAAGTTTACTGCATACCTTTTCAAATGAAGTAATATCTAAGTAATTTTATAAAAAAAAAAGGAGAAATATTACATAAATTATTAACATATAGATATTTAAGTACACCGATTAAAGCAGGATGAATACAAATATTTGTATTATACATATATATTGGGGCCCTCTTCCGAAATGGTATCCCTATTTTCTTCATACTTGTCAACAAAATGATGATATTGATTTTCTTATTCTTGGCGATACTTTCAAAGAAGCCCAAGATGAAGGAAATATCCTCTTTATTCCCCTTAATATGAACGAATTCAATATCTTGGCTTCAATGAAATTAAACTTATCTGTTGAACTTGAAAATCCTTATAAGGTCTGTGATTTCAAGCCTGCATTCGGGAAAATATTTGAGGACTACCTGAAAGATTATAGGTTTTGGGGATATTGTGATAATGACCTTCTTTTAGGAAAAATCTCAAGGTTTTTGGTACCCAATACTTTGGACAGCTATGATATAATAAGCACCTATAATGGCTTTCTGTCCGGTCCATTTGCTCTTTTTAGAAATCGCTCTGATATTGTAAACCTTTTTTCATTTAACGATTCATATAAAAATGTATTCACACAAATATCCAATTGCATAGGATACGATGAGAATATTCCCAACAAAAATAATGAAGGATTTACTATCCCAAAGATTTTGGCCTTTTTTAAATACCTTGCTAAATCCAGAGCTGCGAACTTATGGTTTAAGTCCCCAAAGGAATTTAGGTATCAGTTTCAGTGGTTTTATAAACGCAATCAACTGAGGAATCATAAACCTCGCGATATGTCTGAAATTATTTGGTTTGCTACAGAAAATAAAAATATCAGAACTTATTTTGAGGAATTACTTCTATCTGATAAATACTATCAACGAATAGGCCAAAAAAATTGGCAAATACGCTGGTCGAATGGGAGCCTACGGGATGTTTTTGCAGGTAATGAAATATTTGGATTTCACTTCAAGGAATTAAAAAGTAATCCTTATTTTATAGTCAAGGAAAAACAAGGTATAAATGGTGATATCCTATTAGATTCATTATGTATTAGAAATTTGTAAAGTTAAGGATTAGTTGATTAATCTTAATATTATGTTTATGAGTATATTATTTATCATTCCTTTTTTCGGTAAAACACCTTCCTGGCTACCTTATTTCATACAATCTTGTGCATATAATCCCACTATTAACTGGTTGATTTACGGGAATCTCGATTTCAGTAAAATACGTTTACCTGATAATATTATACATATTCGCGCAGAATTAGACGATCTTAATAAATTAATATATTTAAAGTTATCAGTTAAAACAAAAATTGTATATATTTATAAATTATGTGATTATCGCCCAGCATATTTTCAATTATTTGCTGATTATATTAAAAATTATACTTATTGGGGATATTGTGATATGGATTTAATCTTCGGTAATATTCAGGGTTTTCTAGATTACTATTCTTTATCTAATTTCGATGTGATCACAGCATCAACGAATTATTTGTCGGGCCCCTTCACTTTGTTTAGAAATAAAGAAAATATTAACCAACTATATAGGAGAATATGGCGTTATTATAGAAGAATAAACGATCAGTCGCGGCACTATTGCCTTGACGAAAAAGTTAATTATATTGGAGATTTATTTGTTGAAAAAAAATTTTTCAACAAAAATAAAATACTCAAATCCCTTTACAGAATAACACGAAGTGTCCGGTATAGAACCTTAAAGAAATTGCCATTTATGCAGGATGTCTCTCAACTAGTATTTAAGATGGAGAGAAAGGGTGAATTAAAAGTTCTTCGCCTTAATGCACATCGGCCAGATACTGAATATTATGCCAAAGATATTGTCGACTGGAAAATACGCTGGGAAAAAGGTACGCTTACCGATCTGACAGATCAGAAGGAACTACTTTACTTTCATTTTCTCGAATCAAAGAAAAGGAAGTTCAGTATTAAAAATTACAATTTTGGTGATGAATTTTTTATTACTACAGAAGGAATAAGTTATTAATCGTTGAAGGAATAGTGTTGCAGGAATGGATATTCAACAACCTTTTTTTCTACGTATTTTATCAAGCTTTTTGGCCATTTAATATTATTCCTTGATTTATTTGGATTCTTATAAAGAATAGAAGCACAATTCTCATAATAAGATTCATCGGCCTGCAACTTGAAAAAGTTGGTTAATTTCTTAATGATTTCCTTTGGATTATTAATTAAATTCTCATGATAAATGTCGATAATTTCATAATTGCCACCCTCTTTTAATCCTTTTAAAATATCAGCGTGTTTGAAAAAAAGCTCTATATAGCTAAGTAAATCCAGATTACTTGGTGTATAAAATGGATCTCTTTTTTCGTACCTCCGGATTGTGATTGTTGTAATAACGTCGAAAGGATTCCTTATAGCGTGTATAATTTTAGGCTTTAGCCCCATTCTTTTTTCGGTCAGTTCAAGCAAAGTAGGATTGGTTATCAATCGCTCTGCATTCATTCCGCCATGCTTATCGCCAATAACTTTCAATGTCGAGAATTTTCCTTGCCAACTGTTCTGAATGTTATATGAATATCCTGTCCAGACATTTTCTAAAACATTACTATACCTTTTGGAATTCTCAAGGAGGGAATAGAGTATCTGTTTTTTTCTATAACCTAGTTTAATATAAGTGAAAACTCCCCATTCAATTCCAATTACAATTTCGGGATGTGCATTGAGAATTGACGCTAACAGCGTATGTCCTGACCGACCATATCCGATAAACAAGCAGAAATCCTGAATATCCTTAAACATTCCTGATTTAATAATTCCTCCGTAAAACGATTTTGTATACCCGTAAAGGAATCTTGTTTTATTGATAAAGCGTGATTTAATTTCATTTAAGAGTGATAACATAAATTTATAATTGAAATAATGCTTATTAATATATTGTAATGAAATTATTTAATTTTAATTATCTCACTAATCACTTTAAACATTCTAGATTCAAATTTATCCCTAGTATAATATTCTTTATATTTCCTTAAATTATTAATACTTATTTGTTCTCGTAAAGATTTGTTCATAATCAATTTTTCCAGGCTATCACGTATCTCATTTTTATTTCGAGGTGTGACTAAATATCCATTTTCACCCGAATCTATTATTTCATTTATAGCTCCGATCGACGAAGCAACAATAGGTAATCCAGATGCCATCGCCTCAATGATTACAAGCGGGAAGCATTCTTCCTGAAAATAAGAAGGAAAAACAAAAATATCGGATTCTTCAAAATATCTGTATTTTTCTTTGCCAGATATCTCTCCTAAATATTGAACACGACTAAACAGCCGTTCATTTGATTCAATCATGCTTTTTAATTTTATATCATTGTTGTTATATGGCGCCCCTCCGATACTTAGTTTTAAAAAGGGATATTTCCGGATCAAAGAACTGAGAACCTCAAGTAGAAGGAATACGCCTTTTTCTTCAATAATATTTGAGAAAAAAAGTAGCATAATTTCTTCACCTGATTTTTCCTTAATTGGTTTTATCCTTTCAGGTACATAAATTCCATTGGTTACAACATGAAACCTGCTTTTTTTTAGGTCTAGCGCTGTAAATTCGCTGACTATCAAACTTTTTGACAAATGAATAATTTCAGCGCCTGAGAACGCTCGCTCATACAGCCATTTATAAAAATTCTTTTTTGCCTGCCTTGCAATCCCCCGATTGTGCAAGTGTAGTATAGGTTTTACCTTATTAATTTTAAGTATAAACAATATTATTAGATCACGTAAAAATCCCTTGCCTACAGGCATAAATGAAAAGTATGCATAGTATGGCCTATTGCGAGTAATTATACCTATCAATCTGAAGCACAAAAAAATAAACAGAAATACTTTTTTAATAGTAATCTTTCGTATTTCAGCAAATCTTTTCGAGAATTTAATTTCCAAAATGCTTTTTTCTAACAAATCATTTATAAGCTTACTTTCAAATACTTGTTGGTTAATAACACTAACTCCATGAATCGGTGGAGGTAGTTGAATAAGATATAGTATTTTGGGCTTTGTATTCAATGATTAGTTCTCTTTTACATGCTCAGATATAAATATACGGCTTTCAATAGCTGAAAAAACCTTCTCGAAGGAATACATATTTATAATCTTTGCATGTGCATTATCAGCTATTTTTTTAGCAAAATTCGCATCATTTAGGATTTTCAGGATCAGTTCCGGTACTTCTTTACAGTCAGAATATAAAAGTGCTGATTCATCATGATCCAGGACAAAACTTGTAATTCCTTCTCTATAACTTGCTATAATTGGAATCCCTGATGCCATTGCTTCTAGTAAAACATTTGGCATACCCTCCTGGATTGAATTATGCAAAAAAATATCTGAACATTGGAAATACTGTTCCGCTCGATTAGTAAAAGGAAGGAATACCAACTTATTTCCAAGGTATATTTCCCCTTCTGATTTCAGTTTTTCCAATTCCTTCTGTTTCTCATTTAAGAAATGAGTTGATGGAAACTCATTATCTCCCACGATACAATAAAGAAAATCAATGTCCAAGACTGATAATGTTCGGAAAATTTCGTCAAAACCTTTTCGGTTAATGAGAAATCCTATGCTCAAAATCAACAGTTTATCTTCGGGCAGGTTCAATTGTTTCCTGAGCTTTTTGCGTTCCTGTTCATTAACCGGATGAAATATTGAAGTGTTGACTCCCTGGGGCATAACTAAGTAGTGTGTTTTGTAAGGAAATATTTCTTTATATTGTTGAAGAAAATTTTGATTTATAGCGAAATATAGATTAACCATTGAGAATAACTTCTTGTATATCCAAAAGGATATATCTTTTCTTTTAATTATTAATTCTTGTAGATCATCAACGCCGGTTAATAGTGATTGAAAAACGATCCTTCTTCTGAAAATCTTGGCTAGAATAATGGCTATTTCATATGCAAATATCTTTCCTCCATATATTATGATAACATTATTCCTCATGATATGCAATAAATAATAGCTTAAAACAATTGGAGCTGATAATAATTTTAGTCCGATCCCCTTGTTGAAATAGGGAATTCTGATGATCAATTGATCACTAATCCTTTCTTTTCTTTTGAACCTTATGTTTCTATTAAAAGTAAGCAGGACAGCCCGATCGCCTTGCTGATTGATAAACCTAGCAAAATGAAATGCATTGATACCGCTGCCAGCCGTTTCCGGAAGGGTAAATGAAGTAAGCAAAAGGTATCTGACTGGTCTTATAAATCCTTTCACAAGTATATGCTTCGAAACAATTAGCTCTCTATTCTTTCAAATCTAAATCCTTTCATGGAAAAATGTTCGATAATTCTTGGTAAAATATATTTCAGCTTTGGCCATGCTTTCACTGAATCATGAAATACAAGGATGGAACCCTCTTTCGAATAGCGAAGTACTTTTTGTAACGATTTTTCTTTTGATACCCGGTGTTCATAATCGTGACTCATCACTTCCCATAATACTATTTTATATCGGGTTTTTAAATATCGTATCTGAGAACGTTTAATCTGTCCATAGGGCGGCCTGAATAACCTCGATTGAATATACTTCGAGGCAAGTTCTATATCTTTAATATATTCCAAATTGTTTGATTTCCATCCCTTTAGATGACTATAGGTGTGGTTTCCGACTGCATGTCCTTTTACCAGAATTGATTGATAAATATCCTGATGTCTTTCGACATTTCTCCCCAGACAAAAAAATGTAGCTTTGGCATGGAACTCATCCAAAATATTCAATACGTTCTCGGTTACATTCGGAGTGGGCCCATCGTCGAATGAAAGGTATATACTTCTATTATTATTCCCTATATTCCAAATTATATCGGAATACAGGTTTTTCATCCAGTTCGAAACATGCCAGTACGCCATATTATCTGAAAATAGCATTCAATCCTGGTCCAAAATCCTGTAAGCGCTGTTCTATTTTGGCACTGAATTTTTTATCACCATTTATATGGCTGATTCTTATAAGTTCGCTAATCACGTGAGCAGCAACACGTTTTTCAAACTGAAGATAATTTAAATATCGCGCTTCTAAACTTAAAAAATAATCCAATTCTTCGTATGTATTTTCAAGTATAGCGTCTGCTACTTCTTGCGCTTTTTCGATTTCATTAACCTTGTAGTAATTATCAACCAGCGATAACATATATAAATCGTATGGTATTCGTTCATTGGGAAAAAGATTAAGACAGCGTTCCATTACAAGTCGGGCCGAATCAGACTTTCCTTCCCTAACTAATGCTGTAGCCAAGTTTCCGAAATTATGTCGCATATTCGAAAGCATACGCAAACAGTTCTCATCGAGATAAACAGCCTCGCTTTCAATACCTCCCCATACAAATTTATTCATCATATTATCATACATCTGGCTTGTATTAATCCCCCCTGCATACCCAATATTATCTTTAGTAAAGGCAGGTATTACTCGATAGCTTAATCCATTCATTTCAAAATAATTTTCCAGCCCGGAATAGTTATCGTTTCCTACTGTAATAGCATAACATATGGGCCGTTCCCAGTTGTTGGTGGCAAGAAAATCAAGTGCCATTAGATGATTTTTGGTGATATAATTTCGTCTAAACTCCCATCGGATTTCAGGTACATATTTTTGCGCCATTTCGGGTTTTATTGTTCCATTAGAAAATACTAATGCGGAATCGGCTGTGAACCTGAATTTGTGCTGTGGAAGATAATAAATTGGTTCGGGTATTCCGGGTAATAGTTTATTTTGTATCTCATCGGCGGCTATGAATTTTATAGCTTCATTCAAATCGATATAACCCTGAACACGATCATATAGGTATATAATTTCCCTTTTACCCTGCTGGTATTGATCGCGGGTAAGGGTCATTTTAACAGGATCCGAAAGGTAAGCCCTCCTCTCCATTTGTTCAATATACCAGTCAGCTGATAAATAGCTTAAATTGATAACACGGATATCGGTGCGAACATCTTCTACTTCCTGAACATACCATAAAGGGAAAGTGTCGTTATCACCATTAGTATAGAGTATAGCGTTTGATTCACAGGAATTGAGATAATTGGTAGCAAAATCGCGGGCAACATATCTTCCCGAACGATCATGATCGTCCCAATTCTCAGCGCCCATAAGTATCGGAACAGGAAGAAAAAGAAGCGATGAAATTATAGCCAGTATTTTATTATTTTTGATCCCCTGGCCCAACAGACTGGCTATCAATAATAATACTAAAAGAATTGCCAGCAGAAATACCATTGACCAAGTAAATGTAAGCTCTCCATTCCAGGCAAAATCGAAAATACCCAATACGGCAATTATAATTAATCCTCTGACAGTATATTTCTGAAGTAATTTATTTTGTGCCGATTTCATTGCTTTATAAAAGGCGATTACTGCTAATCCAATCCAAATAGCAAAAGCATAAAACGAGGCTGCATAAGCATAATCGCGCTCTCTGGGTTGCAGTGGAGTTTGATTCAGGTACATAACAATAGCTATTCCTGTGAAAAAGAAAAGCGACATTACTACCCAAAAGTTCTTATTATCTTCCCTGTATTGAAAAAACAACCCGAAAAGACCCAGTGCCAAAGGAAGCATAAAATAGGTATTTCGAGCCCGGTTGTTAAGCATGACACTTGTCAGCTTATCCTGTTTTCCCAAACGGGAAGCATCCAGAAACTTAATTCCGGTTATCCAGTTTCCGCTGGTTATTTCTTCTTTATAATTTGCTTGAATATCGTTTTGCCGTCCCGAAAAATTCCACATAAAATAACGGAAATACATGTGTCCTAATTGGTAACGTATAAAGAAGATGATATTATCGGCGAAACTAGGTTTGTTTTTAGGACTGCTATAATCATACACCACTTCACCATATCGATCCTTCTGGACATTTCCTTCCCTGTCGACACGTGCTTCATACATATCCTGTTCCTCCAGCTTAGTCCAGCGAAGATATGCCTCGACATGATCAAACTGATTGCTATACATCCTCGGGAAAATTGTCATATATTCCTCCGGGTAATGATATTTAGGCTTATTACTGATTTGAACATATTTGCCATTCTTAGGCGCAAATACAGGCTTGCCATTAGTTTCATCTACAATTGGAGCATTAAAATACTGCCCATAAATCAAGGGGCGATCGCCATATTGTTCCCGGTTCAGGTAGGAGAGCAGATTAAACATGTTTTCGGGATTGTTCTGGTCCATAGGGGGATTTGCAGAAGATCTTATAACTATCAGGATATATGATGAATAGCCTATAATAATTACAGTGATCATTAAAATAATAGTATTTGCCAATACTTTACCCTGCCGTTGTGTGTGGTACAATCCATAAATTATTAAACCAGCGATAACTAGAGAATAAATCAATACACCGGACCAGTATGGCAATCCTACTGTATTAATAAAGAACCGTTCAAATAAAGCGGCAAATTTTACCAGCCCAGGAAGCAGGATATACATAATACCTCCTAAGATCGATGCCGCCACGAGAAGTGCAAGAAGTAAACCTTTAAGTGATACCTGATATTTTTTAAAGTAATATATTAAAACAATGGCAGGAATTGCCAATAGATTAAGTAAATGCACTCCCAATGATAATCCCATCAGATAGGCTATAAAAATTAGCCAACGGTTGGCATAGCGTTCATCGGCACTATTCTCCCATTTCAATATAGCCCAAAAAACCACGGCTGTAAATAGCGAAGAACTAGCATACACCTCGCCTTCCACTGCCGAAAACCAAAAAGTATCGCTGAAAGTATAGGCTAAGGAACCTACAACGGCTGAACCAAATATTAAGATCTTCTCGACAATTCCCTGTTCTGTATCATTTTTCATGACCATTTTCCTGGCAAGGTGTGTAAGAGTCCAAAAAAGAAACAGTATGGTAAACGCGCTTGCCAAACCGGAAAGGGCATTCACCATTATAGCAACATTTCTGATATTATTGCCTGCTAATAATGTAAATACCCGGCCGATTAGTAAAAAGAATGGTGCCCCTGGCGGATGACCCACCTCAAGTTTGTATGAAGCCGCAATAAATTCACCACAATCCCAGAAACTTGCTGTAGGCTCCAGTGTTGATAAATAAGTAAAGGCTGCAATAATAAATACTACCCAGCCGATCAGGATATTGAGGGAATAAAATTTCTTCATCGGAATTTTAATTTTGTCGACAAATAACGGTAATTTCCAATGAAAATAAAAAAGTTAGGATTTTGATTTTTTACTTCTTAACTATTTTTATGAATAAAGGATACTATAACCCTGATCTGATTATTTTATTTATTTGCTGATTAATCATTTAGCAGTATTAATTCATCATCCTTCATGGTTAGTATATTATTATAATACCATTCCGGGATTTTTGAATTATAGGCTGTTTCGGTAGTAATTTCCTCCAGATCATTATCGATGTATATAATCCGCCGGTTGGGAATAGATAGAATGATCCGCAGTCCTGGCAGCAACCATATGTCATTCTCATCTATTTTCATATAATTACTTAGTATCAGAATAGTATCGTTGAAATTCCAGCTATATTCCCTATCATACCTGTTGTGATCTTCAAAATCAGGAATTACGGAATTATATAAGAAAGTGAGTCGAATATCGTCGCTCTCCGATGATTCAATTGAAAAAGAAGGATGCAGATAACAAATATCTCTGAATTTGTCACGTATTACTTCTTTTCCAAATATTGAATAATAATCTAGGTTCCTGTCGGCAAGTAATTCCCTTTCAAGATCGATATATAATATCTTATTTGGATCCATTTCGAGTCTGGTCTCATCTTTATAATGATGACCCAAAGTAACCACTTGTTGACCTGTAAGTAGGGATATTATGACAAAAACCAGGGCAAGTGCCCAGAATGTCCAAGCAAAAGCAGAGAGTGCATTGTTTCGGCCCCTAATATTAAAAATAAGTTTTATTAGTGCAATAAATATGGCAATAGCCGGTATCAATATCACGAGTATCAAAGCCAGAGTAAATAAGGTAAAATCCTGAAAGAAAGGTATAATGTTGTGCCAGAATTCAGTATTGGGAAAGTGCCATCC
>CAYMQP010000004.1:0-15907 GCA_964392505.1 uncultured Bacteroidales bacterium | reverse complement strand
GACTTATTATTAATCCAACAAAGGCCACCAGTATTCCAACACCTATTAATATCAGAACTACTTTTAAGATAGTAAGAAAAACATTCCCCAGAGTAGTCAAAACTTCAACCGTTGTTTCGCGTGTTTTTTTAAAACTTTCCGATTGTGAATAACGTCGGAAGTTATCTTTTACTTTATAAAATTCCGATTTAACTGTTTCCTGAATATTTTCGACCGTAACAGGCCGACCCCGCATCTGGAGTTTCTGTGCCGTAGTGATAGCAGGTGGTACGATAACCCACAGTATTATATATATAATAAGCCCTACCAGATTAATGAAAAATAGCACAATAAACGCAAGTCGGATCCAAACCGGATCGATATTGAAATAGGCTGCAATTCCGGTACACACACCACCCAGAATATTGTTTTCAACATCGCGATATAATTTTCTATGTTCCCGGCTATAATCCTCATATGCAGTCGACTGTTGCGATTTTTCGCCACTTTCCTCTTCGTCAATTGTCATATTGGCTTCCCGGGCAAAATCTTCAACTGTTCCCATAAGATTAATAACCTCTTCAATATCGCTAAGTGTTACTACTTGTTTATCTCTTTTGAGTTTTTCTTCCAGAATCTCAGCGATACGTTGCTCAATGTCCTGGAGTATTTCTTCAGCACTTTCAGCCGAGGCTTTTAAATACGCAGCAAGAGAATCGAGATAACTTTTAAGTTTTTCATAAGCATCAGCATCGAGATTAAATAACCGCTGATTCAAATTTATTTTTATAGTCTCTTTCATGATTCCTCTTTCTTAATCGGAGTTTTTCTTATATCTTGTATTGCCTCAACCAGTTCAGTCCAGGCATTATTTAATTCCTTAAGAAATTCTTTCCCTTCATTGGTAAGTGCATAGTATTTGCGGGGAGGGCCCTGTGTTGATTCTTCCCATCGGTAGCTCAATAATCCTGAATTTTTATGTCGTGTCAGTAAAGGATATAAAGTGCCTTCCACTACGATTAGTTGTGCCTCTTTTAATTGCTGAATAATATCCGATGCATAGGCATCGCCACGCTCTAAAATCAGTAATATACAATATTCCAGGATGCCTTTTCGCATCTGGGCTTTAGCATTTTCCGCCTTCATAATTCCCTCCTATTTTTTCTGAAAACTTCGCTTCACATTCTCAAATTCCTGCCTGAAAAATTCACCGATATTTGAAAGATTCACCCGCTCGCCACGCATTTCCAGCTTTTGAGCAACGGTATGAGCCTCCGGTAAAATAATCCATAGTATCAGATATATAAGTACTCCGGCCATACCAAAAATGGCAAGAATAATAAAAATTAATCGTACTATGGTTGGATCGATGCGCCAATAGGCTGCCAAACCACTACATACACCACCTATTATGCGATTATCGGGATCGCGATACATGCGGCGATAACTCGCCGATTCTGATGAGTATGCTTTCTCATCGGAACTGCCAAAAATATCGGATGGTTGACCCATGATCGCAATGATTTCTTCTACATCGTTCAACGTAATTACCTGACGGTTGTTCTTTAATCGTTCATTAAAGAGTTCCCCTATCCTTGTCTCAATATCCTGGTAAATCTCATTACCTCCCTCGATTGATTGCAGTTCTTGTCTCACCATACCCAGGTATTGATTTAACCTATCAAACGCATCTTCATCGATATGATAGACTATTCCCGCAATATTTACTGTCATTGTTTTCTTCATAACTTCTGTTGTTAATAGGTTATATGAATTTCATTACTACTTCTCCAAGTTTTACCGTTTTGTAATAATGTATCAATTGATTCCTGCCTTATTGTGGAGTCGATGGATTTTAGTTTCTTATAAGGAGTTGAATCGCTTGCTATGTTAATTTCCGTATTCCGATTACTGGAATATTCTTCTATTCTTTTTTTCACAGTACCAGCGATACTTGCAATTAGAAACATTCCGCAAAAAAATACTAAAGTTACTAGTAAACGGTATTTCATGTAATAATACATAATTTATTATTATATTATGCAAAGATATAAAATTTTTTTAGTACTATGCAATACATAGTACCTTATTTTTTTAATTAACTATATTTACATTAAAATACGATGCGATGCTTCATATAGGTAACATGTTGAAAATGAATTCGTTTTATGATATTCCAGTGAGGTATTCTCTTATGCTGGATTCAAACGAAATAGCAATAAATTCATTGTTAGAAAAAGAAATAACGATTAAATATTTACACGAGATATATTGTATCCGCTGTGGAAGAAAAACCAGTAAATCGTTCGCTCAGGGATATTGTTTCCCTTGTTTCCGTTCGGCACCGGAAACGGAGGATTGTGTAATACGACCAGAATTGTGCAAAGCACACGAAGGAATATCACGCGATATAGATTTTGCTCGTAAACATTGTTTGATTGATCATTATGTATACCTTGCCTATACCAGTAATATTAAAGTAGGTGTTACCAGAATTACACAAATTCCTACCCGTTGGATCGACCAGGGAGCCATTAGAGCAATTAAAATAGCAAAAACTCCTAATCGCTATCTGGCAGGTCGTATCGAAGTTTTATTAAAAGATCATTTCAGAGATAAAACTAACTGGAGATCCATGCTTCATGATATTAATATTAATATAAGTACCGACCTTAAAATTGAAAAAGATAAGGCTATTAAATTGCTGCCTGAGGAATTTCGCAACTATGCCCTTCCGGAAAATGAAATTACTGAAATTCAGTATCCAGTTCAATGTATCCCATCAAAAATAATTAGTATTGACCTGGATAAAACCGATGTAATAACCGACGTGTTATGCGGAATAAAAGGACAATACCTCATCTTTAAAAGCGGAAAGGTACTTAATGTGAGAAAATATAACGGGTATCGAATTGAATTGAAATGCTAAATATGTTTTTTAGTTTTAATAGTTTTCTGTATATCATTGAAGTTGATTTTTTAGGCTGAAATTAATAATGTTTTATTAAGATAACTGAAAAACGAAGTATAAATAAAGATGTGTTGTAATTCCGGCTAATCCTTTGAAATTTCATATTAAAAAATTAACTAATCAATTCTTCATTTTTCGTTTTCCTTTATCAGTAGTTTATAAAAGACCGGTACCATAATAAGTGTAAGCATTGTCGATACTAATAATCCTCCTATGATAGTCCATCCCATGGGAGCCCAAAGTGTTCCGCCTCGTAAAGTCAGTGGCAATAAACCCAGCATGGTAGTGAGCGATGTCAGTAATATGGGAGTAAATCGGGTTTCTCCAGCCTGCTGTAATGCTTCCATCATGGATTTACCCTCTCTGCGAAGCAGATTTGTATAATCGACCATAATAATAGAATTATTTACTACAATACCCACCAAGCTTGTAAGCCCGACTGCAGCAGTAAAAGAAAAGGTAAAGCCCGTTATAAACAGCGCCCATATCATACCAATCAAGGCAAAGGGTATAGCAATGAAAATGATAAGGGGTTGGACAAACGATTTGAACTGTAGTACCAGTATGGCAAAAATTGCTATAATGGCTATAATTATTGCATTTCCAATGCCGCCAAATGTTTCGCTACGACTTTCCAGTTCACCACCAATATGATAATTATATCCTGAGGGGAAAGGATACGATCTAAGTTTTTCAATAACGGGTTCCATAATTTCATCGATCGAGTAACCTTTGGTAATATCGGCGCGGATTTCAGCCGTGCGGTCCATATTATACCGGTTAATAATGCTGGGCGATTGCTTAAACTCTATTTTTACAAGCTGACTCAAGGGAATCGACTTTCCGGCCAGAGAACTGACATAGATTTTGTCGATATCCTCCATTCTGATTTTCTCATCGACTGGGAGTCGAAGTACTATATTATATTCTTTCCCATTCTTATCCCTGAATTTTGACACCGGAGTACCCGTTATTGCGGTACGAATAGTTTGATCAACGATATGCAGGGGTACACCAAACATATTTGCTTTATCGCGATTAATATTAAAACAGAGTTCGGTTTTGCTTTTGGTAAATTGATTCTCAATGTTAATTACGCCTTCCTGCCTAGAAAGTATATTTTCAAATTCTTCAGAAATATCTGCCAATACAGCTAGTTTTTTTCCGGTAAGGTAAATTTGAATAGGAGCCGCAATCGGATGCCCCTGTTCAAATTCCTTAACATTGATTTTAGCACCAGGATAATGCCTAAATAAACCACGTAATTTCTCAATCAATGCATTGAATTCATCAGGTATATATTCTTTTGTTTCTACATAGATCTCAGCAAAATGTGCCCTGTAATTGGTCGACATAACATTATAATAAATTCTAGGATTTCCGTGCCCGATGTTAGTAGCATAATATTTTATTCCAGGAATTGTATCCAGTACTGATTCGACATATTGTGCCACTTCATCGGTTTTGTTTAAATTCGATCCCTCGGGAAGTTGTATTCGAATCATCAGGCTGGGTTGTTCCGCTTTCGGGAACAGACTGAATCCTACAAAACGGAATGTATATATCGATACGATAAGCAACAATATTGCCAGTATAATAATCTGAGTCTTATGATTTAAAGCATATCGAAGGCTCTTTCTATATGGTCCTTCAATCACTCTTCGCAGATATTTTTGAAATCCACTTTTCTTTTCCTTCTTATTTGTTTTTCTGTTTTTATTGCTTCGGAAAAGTTTACTGGTAATCATTGGTGTAAGTGAAAGGGCTATGAACAGTGATATCGAAAGGGTTACAATAATGGTAATCGGCAGACTTCGTATAAACATGCCCGCATCATATGGCATCATGGCAATTGGTACAAAGGCCAGAACCGTCGTAAGGGTAGCACTTACAATAGGCCATCCGATTTCGGATGCAGCTTTAATTGAAGCTTCCCGCGGTTTAAATCCCATTGCAATGAACCGGTTGATATTCTCAACCATAACAATGGAATTATCAACAAGCATACCCAGCGCTACTACTAGGCCTGCTATCGATATTTGCTGTAACCCCCAGCCCAAATGATCTACTATACTTAATCCGATAAGAATCGATAAAGGAATGGCAATAATGACTACCATGGCCGAACGGAAGCCTAACAATAATAAAATAATTAATCCTACAAGAATAATACCCTGCACGAGATTGCTCATAAATGTATTGATGCGGTCATTCACACCAATGGTCTGGTCGAAAACATATTCCAGTTTAATTTTCCTGTCGAGTGATTTTTTAAACTCTTCAATCTTAACTTTTGCATTGTCGGCAATGTTCAGCACATTGAGGCCTTCTTTTTGTTTAACCACGATGAAAATGGCTTTTTCGGTTCTATTGCCGCTATCGGATTTTACCGGAAACCGTGCGAAGTAATTTATATCTTCATGATTAAAACTCACTTCGGCGATATTTTCAAGGTATATGAGTTTACCCATATGCGAATTCACAACAGTTTTTCTTATCTGTTCCAAGTTGGAATACGATCCGCTGGTTTTTATGCCAAATACTTTATCGGCCAGTTTTAGGGTGCCTCCCGGTATATTTGCATTGTTGCTCATTAAGGCATTCGCCACTTGATCAATAGAAACATTCATTTGGGCCATTTTTCCCATATCGAGCGACACCCGTACTTCTTGTTCAGGACAAGCTTCAATCTCAACCTTTTTAACTCCATATACTTTTTCAATATCTTCCTTAAGCATTTCGGCATAGGTATCAAGTTCGCGATATGAAACTTCCTCAGAAATCAAAGCAAGCTGAAGCATTGCTACATCCGATGAAGTCCATTTGATCATATCCAGTCTTAGTATTTCTTCAGGTAATTCGCCTTTTATGCTATTCACTTTTTGGACAACTTCATCATATTTCTTATTGGCATCGGTATTAAAATCAAACTCAACAGCAATAGAAGCAACCCCGTCGATAAGCGAAGTGTTGATCTCTTTCACATCATCCAGTTCATTAATGGCTTCTTCAATAGGTGTTCCGATTAATTCCTCCAGATCGACAGGACTGGCTCCGGGATAGATAGCAATAATCGATACTCCGGGCATAACGATATCCGGATTTTCAGTCCGTGGCATTGTAACATATGACCTGATACCGGCAAAAAGCAGAAGTATGAAAACCATCAGGGTAAACTGATAATTATCGATGGATAATCTTGGTAAACGCATAATTCAATAACTTACTTATTTAATAATTTCAAATATCGATCCTGGCTTCAGATACTCAGCTCCTTCAGTGATTACTATTTCATTTCCGGTTAAATCGCCGTTGACATATACCATACTATCGGTTACATGCAGTATATCGACACGTTTCTTCTCATACACACTGTCCTTAACCAGATAAACATATCCCTCCAGATCATTAGCATCGTGAATAGCACTAATAGGTAACACGTTATATTCCTTTTTCAGAGTAGGAATAATGGTGGCTTTACCAATAAATCCGGATGCAAATCGCGGATTTTTATCAATTAGCCGTAATTCCACTTTATAAGTTCCTGTATACGGATCGGAGGTTTTAGCAATTTCCGACACCATGGCTTTAAATTGTTTGTCGGGAAATGCATCGAAATATATACGGGCCGAATCGTTTGGCTGAATTTTTACTACCTCAACATCCGAAAGGGCAGTACGCAATACCCAGTCGCTTTCTGATGAACTAAATAAGAACAATGGATAACCAGCTGCAATCAGTTCGTTTTCTTCGGCCAGTTTTTTTAATATTTTGCCACGAGCAGGTGCAACAATCTGAGAGTATTGCCGGTTAAATTCGGCAATTTTAAGTTGTGAGCGAGCCAAATCGACTGCGGTTTGTGCATTTTGCAGCTGCTCAAGCGTAGCTACACTATCGTTATACAAATTTTCAACTCGTTGCAGGTCGCGTAACGCCTTGTCAAGTCCGAGTCTGGTTTGGTTAACCATTGATTCAATTTCTGACAAATTCAACTGCGCAAGCAACTGCCCTCTTCTAACACTCTGACCTTCATCAACCACAATTCGGTCGATAATTCCACCTGTTTTAAAACTGAGTTTCATTTCGGCCTTTGAGGCTAAAATGCCGGTGGTTCTTAAGGGAAATGATACGGAAACCCGCTTTGTTTTTACTGTTTTAACGGGCACAATATCGGTTACTTTTTTGTCTCCGTTATTATAGTTCCTGCAGGAGCCGATTATCGCCCCCGAAAGTAATACGATTCCAATTGTTTTTAGTGTATTCATGGCTAATTATGTATAGTTTTTCAAATCATTACCTATTGTAAACTGATACTTGCGGTAGCTCTTTCAAAATCAGCTTCCTTTATTTTATAATCGAAATATGCAATAATTAAATTCTGCTTGCTCGAGCTCAGAGCTGTTTCAGCATCGTTGAATTCTATTAACTGGACCTGCCCGTTCCTATATTTTTCATTAACTATCATAAATGCCTTCTCTGAGGCTTCAACTTGCGCCCGAGAAGCTTCAATAGCTTTCGCTGCTGATAACATTTCATAATAAGCACTAATTATCTGAAGTTCGATTTGTTTTTGGGCTTCCAATTGTTTCAACTCAAGCTGATGACTGGCTATTTTGGCCTGCTGCACATCTGCCCTGTTTTTAAATCCCTGAAATAAATTCCATTGTAACACAACGGATGCCAGCATAAAATCATCTTCGGCAGTGAAGATATATTCTTCACCCTGAAAACCATAGTTCACCGCTAAGAATATATTAGGATAATTTGACGAGCGCGCCAGTTTCAGGTAGTTCTTACTTATCTGCTGATAAGTTTCCAATTGTAATAATTCCTCCCGCATATCAATTCCATAAGAAATCTGATTATCGAGGCTGGTAATTTGAGTAAGTTCTGTGTTGATTTCATACTCTTGAACCTGAATCTCTTCATCGAGGGATTTGTTCAGAAGAAAATTAAAATAAGCTTTTGCCGTCTGGTTTGCTTTTTCTGCCTCGGCCTTTTCTTGCAGTACTTTTTGCAGTTCGGCTTCTGACCTGTAAACAACATCGGATGTAACTTTATCGTTCTCAAAAAGGCTTTTCGATACTCTCAGGTTTTCTTCGAGCAAGACCAAGCTTTCGTCGACCAGTTGTTGCAAATAAACCGTTTTTAGGTAATTATAATAGGCTGTTTTAATTTCCAGTATTAATTCCCTTTTATAAATATCAATATCGGTTTTTGCAGCATTCGTCATCCCCCTTTCTACTTGGTAATTGTAAATGATCTTTGGATTAAATACCGGCTGCACCAGCGTTAGTTTAGTTTCATGTTCTTGTGGTCTGTAGAAGGGAAATTCTTCATTTTCCAACTGCGGAAACTGATCGGTTTGCAATAGTTGATTTAATGAAGAATATACTGGATTCAGTAAATCTCCGACTGGAAAATCAATAATTCGGCCTCCACGGGCTACTGTATAACGTGCATCGATACTAAGATTTGGATAAAAAAGCGCACTGGCCGATTTTAATGCCTGAAGACTTTTATCAAAATTGGCTTGTTTCTGTCGTAGAGCCAGATTGTTCTCCAATCCATACTGAATATAATCTTCAAGCCATGATTCCTGTCCCCGAATGCCTGAAAAAAAACCCAGGCAAATAATACATACAATAAGCTTAACTTGTTTCATTTTTTAAGTATTCCGTTTAAAACTATCTTAATATGACTATCAATAACATCCTCCTTGGTTATCTGGATAATTTCAAATAGCTCCTTTTTTACCGTTATTATCTGCATCACACCTAATAACTGAGCCCACAACGTACTGCTTAAAACTTCGGCTGGTATATCATTACGAATCAATCCTTCTTTAACTCCTTTTTGAACATATTCCGATACCATATGAATGGGTGAATCTTCAATAAATGCACGGTTAATCTGTTCCATATCCAGGTTCAGGGTTTTAAGATCACAGGTTTGAAAGAAGAGTACGGAATGAGCTACAGCATGATCTTCTTCGAAGTGTTCGACAAAAATCCTAGCCATGGTGAGCAGGTTTTCAATAGCATTCATCGATGGCTTCATTGCTTTTTTCATATTATCGACTACTTGAGTGATATGCCTCTGGGTTATTTCCCAATGAATCTCTTCTTTACTCTTAAAATATAAATACAGTGTTCCTTTACTTAACTCGGCTTCTTCAGCTACATCGTCCATTGTGGTATTATCGATTCCCCTGCTGAAGAATAACTTCTCAGCGGCTTCTAATATTTCCTCTCTGCGCCTGAGTTTTTCCCGTATTTTGCGTTCACTTATTCCCATATTGAACTATATTTTAATAAATGACTAAAAGTCATTTTATGGACTAAGGTATAATATTTATTTTATATCCCAAAAAATGCACAATTAAATAATTGCTAAATGTGTTTTAGAATAGTTTAATACGATTATAAATAATTGTATATGAATTATTTAAATAAAAAGTGGTATTTAAAAGATAAATTTTAGAAAATATGAATTTGATACTATATTAAAAAATCTTATCATCGGTAAATTGAGCTTTGCGAAATTCGTCGTATACGGCGTAACCCGTCGATATATAAAAATACCACATAGGGAACAAATCCAATAAGCAAACGGTAATTACCTAGCATCAGAATAAAATCGAAAACTCCATGAAGTATTACAGGGTATAGAAAAGAACGAATCATGAATTGCTTGCGTTTTTCAAGATAAAATTTGGCCAACCCGAAATAATACCCCATCGTAATACCAAACAAGGCATGACCCGGAACTGAAACCAGGGCTCTGACATAACCGGTAGCTACTCCATGTTGCAAGACATACATTATGTTTTCAACTCCCGCAAAACCCAGGGATATGAAAACTGCGTAAACAATTCCATCGAATTTCTCGTTAAAATTCTTATTGCTCCAGATTATAATATATAGGACAAGGAATTTAAACAATTCCTCCGTAAAACCTGCTACTATAAATGCCCTGTAAAAAGCCTGAGCCTGATGGGGTAGTATAATTATAATGGTCATTAAAAGTTTCTCAATAATAATTATGGGTATCACAATAATTATTCCGGCTCCTAAGGCTTTTACAAGCATGAGGATCGGTTCCTTTTCGTATTTATCGCGATAATAAAAATATAACGCGATTATAATTACAGGAGCTAATGCCAGTACAATGAGTTTAACCATCAGATATCAAGCTGAAATGAAGAAAGTGTTCTGTAAAAACAAATTGATCAATTATTATAAAAATAACAAACCTTTTTGCATCAGAATACAAAACTTACACCACCTCCAATAATATGTGTTCCGTAATCTGTAAGTTGTATTTCGGTTTCAAAATAAAAAAGTATGGATTTCTTGAGAGGAATTTCAATACCAATAGGTATCCACAGAGGGAATTGGGTATCACCATCGGCTAGAATTATATCCAGATCGAGACCCGAATATAGATCGGTAACTCCTCCGAGCGGTAAGGTTATAAGTCCGGTGGCATCTAATCCTAAATCGCCGTAAACATGTGCTCCACCTGCAACAGAAAAGAAACGGTTCAACGAAAATTCCACATCGCCACCGAAGTATACGGCATCGCCCATAACACCGAGTTTTACCCCAAAATCGATGTTTGATGCAATTCCCGCACCTCCATGCAGAAAAAGGTTAAAATCGTTTCCTCCGTTAATATATAGCGCCGGTTCGACACCCACACTAAATTGCCCCAGTTTTAATGTCGAGGAAGTATTAAAAACCTGGGCAAATAAACCTGATGAAGTTATTACTGCTAAAGCAAAAAGGATTATATTTTTTTTCATAATAAATGGTTTGGTTACTATGATGGATTATAACGTAAATGGTAAAAATATGTTGCTAATGTAATTAGTAAAAGTATAGCATAATTCAAAAAGAAATGAACATTGCGAAATCTGCTTAAATTAAGTAAAACAGATGCTATTTGGTTTTCTTCTGAATTAAAAACTCATGAACGCAATCTGCTGTTTTACGCCCTGAGGCTATAGCGCGTACTACCAGGCTGGCACCTGAAACAGCATCGCCCGTGGCAAATACTTTTTTGGTATTGGTTTTATGTTCATTATCAATGCTGATATTACCATTTTGGTTAAAGTTTATTCCTAATTCCTCGGCCAATCCTTCGTGGTAACAATGAACAAAACCCATGGAGAGAAGTACGAGCTCGGCTTTTATCTTCTTTTTAGTTTCCGGTTTTTCGATCATCTTGAATTGTCCGTTTTCCTTTTCCCACTCAACCTCTATTACCTCGGCCGCTTTCACATGGCCATTTTTGTCGCCAATTAGTTTGGTGGTGTTTAACAGCCACGACCGTTCACAACCTTCTTCGTGCGATGACGAAGTTCGCAATGTATTTGCCCAGTATGGCCAAGGATTATTAATAGTTCGTTTTGCGGGCGGTTTAGGTAATATTTCGATCTGATGTACGCTGGTTGCCCCATGGCGTATTGAAGTTCCCACACAATCCGATCCGGTATCGCCTCCACCAATAATCAATACATTTTTATCCTTTGCTGAAATTCTTTCACCATTCGAAAATTTTGCCCCCGCAACCATACGATTTTGTTGTGTTAAAAATTCCATTGCAAAATATACTCCATTCAGTTCCCTGCCTTCAACAGCCAGATCCCTTGGTTTCATTGCCCCGATAGCAAGCACAACAGCATCGTATTCTTTAAGGAGTTCAGTACTTTTAATATCGACTCCCACATGGCAGTTTGTTTTAACCTGAAGACCCTCAGCAAGCAAAATATTCATGCGCTGATCGATAACACTTTTATTCAATTTAAAATCGGGTATTCCATATCGTAATAGACCACCAACTGCTTCATCTTTCTCGAAAACAGTAACCGTATGCCCCCATTTATTAAGCAGATCGGCACAAGCCAGTCCTGCGGGACCCGATCCTATTACAGCTACTTTATGCCCAGTATGTATTTTTGGTGGTTTGGGTATTATTAAACCTCTGGTAAAAGCCTGGTCAGCTGTAGCACATTCATTTTCACGAATAGTAACAGGTTCTTCATGGATATTTAATGTACAAGCATGTTCACAAGGGGCCGGGCAAATCCTTCCAGTAAATTCAGGAAAATTATTTGTAACATGCAACAGGTCAATAGCTTCCTGCCAGTTGCCACGATAAATAGCATCCTGCCATTCGGGCATATTGTTCATAATGGGGCATCCCCACTGGCAGAAAGGTATCCCGCAATCCATGCAACGTGAAGCCTGATCTTTGCGATCCTTTTCATTAAGCACCTGCTCAACTTCGCTATAATCTTTGACCCTTTCGTTCTTCGGACGATACCCTGCCGGCTTCCGTTCTATTGTCATGAATCCCTTTGGATTTCCCATAGCTATGATTTAAAATTATTGTGATATATTAATACTGAAAATGGGGTTCATCCTCAGTTTTTTCAATTTTGTTTTTTATTTGTTCAAGTTTAATTTCCTGCAGAATTTTCTTGTATTCAAATGGAATTACCTTAACAAAACGGGGTAAATAAACTTCCCAGTTTACCAATATTTCTTTTGCGAGTTCCGAACCAGTATAGTTCAAATGGTTACTGATCATTTCCTGCAACTCCATCTCATCGTCGCGATCGGTAACTTTACCAAGTTCTACTAAACCCTTATTACAGAAATAATCGAAGTTGCCATCCTGATCGAGCACATAGGCTATACCGCCGCTCATACCTGCAGCGAAATTACGTCCGGTACGACCCAACACTACGGTTCGTCCTCCTGTCATATATTCACAACAATGATCTCCCACGCCTTCAATAACAGCTTTAGCTCCTGAATTACGAACACAGAAACGTTCACCAGCAACACCCCTGATGTAAACTTCACCCGATGTAGCTCCATACAGAACAGTATTACCAATAATGATATTCTCTTCGGGCTTAAAGGTTGAACCTTTTGGTGGAAGCACAATAATTCGCCCTCCCGATAAACCTTTTCCCAGGTAATCATTTGCATCACCTTCCAAACGAAAAGTAAGTCCATTTATCAGAAAAGCACCAAAGCTCTGTCCGGCAGAACCAATAAACATACAGTTTATAGTACTATCGGGTAGTCCTTCTTCTCCATAAATTCGGCATATTTCACCTGAAAGCATAGTTCCTACAGCCCGATCGGTATTATTGATTTTGCAGGATATCCAGACTTTGTTTTTCGTCTTCATCGAACTTGCCGACTGCTTAATTAATCCTTTATCCATAATTTCATCGATCTTATGCTTCTGAAAACAAACGCAATGCGTATCATGAATCTCTGCTTCTTTAGGTCGATGTAAAATTTTAGAAAGATCGACCTTACCTGCTTTCCAATGATTAATATCGATGCTGGGTTCCAATAAATCGGTTCGGCCCACAATGTCTTCGAATTTTCGAAATCCCATTTCAGACAGATATTCACGAATTTCCTGCGCTAAGAATCTTAGATAATTAATTACATACTCCGATTTGCCAATAAAGCGCTTACGCAACTCCTTATCCTGTGTGGCAACACCAACCGGACAAGTATTTAGATGGCATTTTCGCATCATAATACATCCTAGCACTACGAGGCCCGCTGTAGCAAATCCAAATTCCTCAGCTCCGAGCAAACCCGCATATATCACATCACGACCCGATTTGAGCTGCCCATCTGTCTGGATACGAACCCTGTCGCGTAGATTATTTATTACCAGTGTTTGTTGTACCTCCGAAATGCCTAGTTCCATAGGTAATCCGGCATGTTTAATCGAACTAGCAGGACTGGCACCGGTTCCTCCTTCCATGCCCGAAATAGTTATACTATCGGCATAAGCTTTTGCTACACCTGCAGCAACCGTGCCAACTCCTTTTTCTGAAACGAGTTTCACGTTAATATCGGCCTTTGGATTAGCACATTTCAGATCGAAAATCAGCTGGGCCAGATCTTCTATAGAATATATATCGTGATGCGGAGGAGGTGAAATTAAGGTAATGCCCGGAGTACTATGACGTAAATGTGCAATAACTTTATCAACCTTATAGCCCGGTAACTGACCCCCTTCACCCGGTTTTGCTCCCTGGGCAATTTTTATCTGTATTTCTTCGGCATTTACGAGATAGTTTGTAGTAACTCCAAAACGACCCGAAGCAACTTGTTTAATAGCACTTCTGGCCCATGTGCCATCGCCCCTAGGTTTGAAACGCTCAGCATCTTCACCCCCTTCACCTGTATTACTTTTGCCTCCGATTTTATTCATTGCAATAGCAAGCGCTTCATGTGCTTCCTTACTGATAGAACCATACGACATAGCTCCGCTCACAAATCGTTTCATAATAGTTTCAACTGTCTCAACTTCTTCAATTGGTATCGGACCTCTCTTTTTTATATTCATACAGCCACGAAGAAAATGTGGTTTGTGGTTGTTGTTATCAACCAGGGTTGTGAACTCTTTAAATTTAGCATAATCGTTTGCCCGGGTTGCCCATTGTAATAATCCGATTGATTCCGGATTCCAGCCATGTTTTTCACCATCAAAACGAAAATGGTAAATACCTTCTGTTTTCAGACCTGGTAACTTTTTTGGATCATTATTAAAGGCGAGAGTGTGATTAATAAGCGCTTCTCTTGCGACCTCCTCAAAGCCAATACCTCCGATTCGGGAATCAGTTCCTGTAAAGTATTTATCGATTACTTCATTGCCTACTCCAATGGCTTCGAAAATCTGTGATCCATGATAACTCCTTAGTGTTGAAATACCCATTTTGGAAAGTATTTTCAACAAACCTTTATCAATGGCCTTAATATAGTTTTCACGGGCAATAATATAATCGAGTCCGATTTCTCCTCTCAGGCAGTTATCTTCAATAATTGCCAATGCCCCGTAAGGATTCACAACACTGGCGCCGTAACCAATGAGTAATGCAAAATGGCTAACTTCACGTGCCTCAGCAGTTTCAACAATTACTCCAACTTGCATACGCTTTTTGGACCTTATAAGATGATGATGTACGGCTGATGTGGCTAAAAGCGATGGAATCGGAGCCATATTTTCATTGATGTCACGGTCGGTTAGTATAATGAAATTTTTACCTCCATCCACAGCTTGTTCTGCTTTCTGACAAATATCTTCCAGTGCTATTTTGAGTGTTTTACCTAATCCCTCGCCTTTGGTATGAAATAGAATGGGTATATCGATATGGGAAAAATTGGCTTCCTTTAGATTTCTTAGTTTGTTCAGATCGGTATTCGATACTATTGGCGAAAGAAATTTGATTAGCTTGCAATGACCGGAAGATTCTACCAGTATATTTTTGGAGAGCGATCCGATATAATTCGTAAGTGTCATAACTAATCCTTCACGAATAGGATCAATGGGAGGATTAGTTACTTGTGCAAACAGTTGTTTAAAATAATTAAAGAACCGTTGCGGTTTATCAGAAAAAAGTGCCAAAGGAGTATCGTTACCCATAGAATGTACAGGTTCCTGTCCCTGTATTGCCATGGGCTTTATAATAAAATCTACATCGTCCTTTGTATAGCCGAATTCTTTGAGGTATTTATCATAATTATTACCAAGTGTTGTAGGTACCCGTTGTTTTACTTTAATCTGTCCCAGTTCAATCCGGTTTTCGGCGAGCCACTGAGCGTAAGGATTTCTATCGGTCAATTGGTGTTTAACTTCCTCATCAGGAACAATAACCCCCATTTTAGTGTCGACCAGTAATATTTTACCCGGGCGAAGCCGTCCTTTTTCTTTTATTTGTTCCGGTTCGAAAATTTGTACTCCCACCTCCGAACCCATAACAATTAGGTCGTCCTTGGTTATCACATATCGCGAAGGGCGAAGGCCGTTTCTATCGAGTGTTCCACCAATGTACCTGCCATCGCTGAAAACAATCGAAGCGGGTCCATCCCAGGGTTCCATAAGAGTTGACTGATATTCATAGTATGCTTT
>CAYMQP010000003.1:0-49171 GCA_964392505.1 uncultured Bacteroidales bacterium | reverse complement strand
TCCTTAATCAGGGTTAGTGATTATTGTTTTACAACCAGTATTATGGAAGGTTTTGGTATGGTGTACCTGGAACCTTGGTTGTTAGGTACTCCCGTTATCGGACGAAACTTGAATAATATCACTCCCGACCTTCGACATGCAGGTGTTGTATTTCCGCTACTTTACGATTCAATAAACGTTGTTTGGAATGGTAAGGAAACAGATTTTGCAACACTTCAAGCTTCTGAACAAATGCAGTATATTTCTGACCTGATTGCACATCCCCTGATGAGTAAAGAGTTATTTTCGCAAAACAAATTTCTCGGGAAATTACTAAATTCAGTTGATCAAAATTTGATAGATAAGAATAAGGCCATTATATTACAGGAATTTTCATTGGAAAATTATGCAAAGCGACTCGAAACAATATATCAAAAAATTACTCGATAATCTGGACCCGATGGATCCTTTACCAACCGGCGTTAGACCAAGCTTTCAGAAAGATGGAGCAATAAGGGCGGTTATATTCGATGTATATGGAACTATGTTAATTTCCTCTTCAGGCGATGTTGATCAGGCCGAAATATCCGATAAAAACCTTAAAACCGCACTTAATGCTGCAGGAATAAAAATAATTGATGGTGTACAGAATGTGCTTGACAGCGTTCTTAATGATTTTAAATATACTATTAGGATCTGCCATGAGGCAGCAAGAATGAACCAGGTTCCCTATCCTGAAATTGATATTTTGAGTATATGGAAAATTGTACTGATTCATTCAAGAAGAAAGGGCTTAATACAGTTTACCGACGATGTCGATATCATGCTCATGACCTGTGTTTTTGAGTTTTTAAGTAACCAGGTGTATCCTATGCCCGGATTAAAGAATACTATTGCAAAACTTCACAAAATAAATTTACCGCTTGGAATGGTATCAAATGCACAGTTTTATACACCGGTGCTTATGAACTATTATTTGAACGATGTTATCAGTATGAACGAAAAAGTCAAAGGCTTTGATCAGGATTTGACGGTTTTTTCATATAAATTCGGAAAAGGTAAGCCAGATCATACCTTATTTGAAGAACTGGTTCCTACTCTTAAATGGAAGTATGGAATTATTCCATCCGAAGTTTTATTTATTGGTAACGATATGTTGAAAGATATTTATGCTAGTAAACAGGTTGGATTTAAGGCAGTGCTGTTTGCGGGTGATAAACGTTCGTTACGGATGCATGAAGAGGATGAGAGGACAAAAGATCTGCGACCTGATTATATTATTACCGAAATAGAACAGATATTAAATATTATCGCATGAATATTTCGCATTTGAATATTGGTATTATTCATTCACTTATCGGGAAGAATGATGGTGTTTCTATTGTAATTGATCAAACCGTGCATGCTATGGTAGATGATATGAAGATCGGATTAGGAAATATTTTTTTTCTGGCAGCGCATACTTCACCTCGTTTCAATGCCGAAACCAACGATATTTTCTGGCATAAAAATGATATTCATAAAGCTATATTGAGGAATTTCAGTAACAATCCACCCGAAGGATTTGATGAGCTTATTCATGAGAAAGCTCTTTATGCAAAGGATATAATCAAACAATTTGTTAATAAGCATAGTATCGATCTGCTTATTGCACATAATACTTCACATCCGTTTAACTTTATTACTGCAGTTGGGCTGGGTTATTTCATTGAAGAATTAAGAGATAAAGGTATCATATGGCCAAAAATTATGGTATGGTGGCACGATTCCTTTTTCGAAAGGGTACAATTCAACAATCCTAATCCAGTTATTAAAAAATACCTTAAATATTTGCCAGGAATCGAAATTGATGGAATTGCATTTGTTAATAAATCGCAACCTGCAATTGCTAGGAAACTTTTTAGCCAACTAAATTATTCTCAAATCGATAGGTTTTTCGAAAATCGTGTTATTGTTGTACCCAATACCAGCAGTATCGATTGGGAATGGGAAGAATTACCCTGGAACGATGACCACCTGATAGCACCTCCACTCGATAATTACAACGATACTTTTCTTCGGGATATAGGATTACTTAGTGAAATTGAAAAGCGAGGTTTTGCTCTTGATGGAACGATAATATTATTACAGCATACCAGGATTGTACCCCGAAAGAAGATTGAAATTGCTATCGATTTTGCATTTAAACTGGAAAAGCGCTTTAAAAAGAAAGGAAAGAGAAAATGTATTGTATTGCTTATTAGTGGGCATTCTGGTGATGAACAGGTTGAGTATAAGAAGTTCCTTAGCGACTATTACGAGAAGAAATTGAGTGAAAATTCCAAATCGGATGTTATTATGATTTTTGGTGAGAGCCGAATATTAAGTCATCGCGATATTATTGTCGATAAGAAATACTATAATTTTTATGAAATACCAGCCATAATAGCATCTTTAGGTGGCTTAGGGACCTATTTCAGCGAGATTGAAGGTTTTGGCAATAATTTGCTCGAAATGGTTTCATTCGGTCTGCCTGTGGTTATAAATAAGTACGAAGTATTCCGATCCGATATTGAAGGGTTGGGTTTTAAATTTCCAACTATTGAAAACTGCCAACTGACTGATGATGTTGTGAATAAGGCATATGAAATTCTGACCAACTATAAGGTAAGAAATAAAATCGTACGTCATAACCTGGGAGTGCTGAAAGAAAAACTCGATCACAGAATTATTTCCGAGAAACTTAAACCACTTGTAATTAAAATGTTTACAAGGATATTAAATGTGGAATAAATCCAATTAATGTCAAACTTCATAATCCAATCAAATGGGCGATTTTTATCAAAATGGAGTAGTAACTACACTTCATAACTTACGCAAAAGACCTTATGAGGAATTGGAAGAAAAACTTCTGTATTTCTCTAAAAACAGACCTATGACACTTATTCTTCCCTGCTTATATTCTGAGTTGGAAGGTCCTGCATTAGAAAATATTATTAATGAATTAATGAAAGTACCTTATTTGCAGGAAATAATAATAGGATTAGATAAGGCAAATAAGGAGGAGTTTGAACATGCAAAAAAGTACTTCGGACGTCTTAACCAGCATTACAGGATATTATGGAACGACGGACCCCGAATGAGAGCGCTTGATAAGTTACTTATCGATCGAAATATTGCTCCACGCGAGATGGGAAAAGGAAGAAACGCATGGTATTGTTTTGGATATTTTAATGCTTCCGATCGTTCTGAGGCAGTAGCTCTGCACGATTGTGATATTCTAACCTATTCGCGCCATATGCTGGCAAGGTTATTTTATCCTGTGGTTGATCCAACATTCAATTTTAAATTTTGCAAAGGTTATTATTTTCGAGCCGATGATGAAAAGTTAAACGGGAGAGTAGTACGATTGCTTGTTACTCCTTTACTTCGCACATTAAAGAAGTTTTTTGGGAATGATTACTTTCTTGATTATCTCGACAGTTTTCGTTATCCTCTGGCAGGCGAATTCAGTATGCGAGCCGATGTAACCAAAACCATCCGTATTCCTAGCGACTGGAGTCTGGAAATTGGTATCTTGTCTGAAGTAATTAGAACAAATGCAATAGGACGTATTTGCCAGGTTGATATTGCCGACAGATATGATCACAAGCATCAGGTGCTTTCAGAGGATGATCCGAACGCCGGATTATCTAAAATGAGTACCGAAATCTCAAGAGCTATTTTTGCCAAGCTAGCTACCAATGGAATTGTATTTTCAAGAGGGCTTATACGCTCGATCAAAGCAACCTATTATCGTATTGCACTCGATATACTCGATCAGTATTATTCTGATGCGATATTAAACGGGCTCAATCTCGACAGGCACAGAGAGGAGGAGGCCATTGATCTGTTTACTACTAATGTTTACAGGGCAGGTGAAATGTTTCTCGATAATCCTATGCAGGTTCCGACCATTCCCAGTTGGAAACGTGTTATAAGTGCCATCCCCGATTTTTATAATCGGTTGCTGGAAGCAGTTGAAGTAGATAATGCCTGATTTACAGAAATTATTACACCGGAAATACTTATTAATGGTTCTACCATAAACTGATTATTCTTGCTAATTCTCTGTTATGGATACTTTGATGAAATTTGAGAAGCCTGATCGATAATTATATGCAGAATAAAACCATATCGGAAAAAATAAAACTGAGGTTAAAAAGAATCTATAATACTGTTCCTTATTCAGAAAAACAGCTAAAAGAACTGATTGACGAAATCGACAAGATTAAAGTATCGATTGTTCCCGATCAGAAAAAATGGAGTGAGGAAAGTGTTTTTTTAATAACGTATGGCGATAGTATCAGAAAGAATGATGAAAAACCACTGGTTACACTGCATCGGTTTCTTCTGAAATACCTCGGAAAAGCTATTAGTCATATCCATATTTTGCCATTTTTTCCATATAGCTCCGACGATGGATTTTCTATTATAGATTATCGCAAGGTAAATCCGAGTTTGGGTAGCTGGAATGACATTATGAATATAGGTAAAGATTATCAACTTATGTTCGATCTAGTTATTAACCATGTTTCCCAACAAAGCGAATGGTTTCAGAATTACTGCAAAGGAGTCAATCCCGGGAAGGATTATTTTATTGAAGTCGATCCTGATACCGATCTCTCGGCTGTAGTACGTCCGCGAAGTTTGCCATTGCTTACAAATTTTAAAACAGATATTGGTTCCAGGCATGTATGGACTACTTTCAGTGCCGATCAAATTGATCTTAATTTCAGTAATCCAACAGTGCTATTCGAAATTTTGAAAGTGTTTTTATTTTACCTGCATAAAGGAGCCAGGATTATTCGGCTCGATGCCATAGCTTTTCTTTGGAAAGAGGTAGGTACTAATTGTTTACATCTACCACAAACGCATGAGATAGTTAAACTAATGCACGATATCGCCGGATATATAAATCCCTCGATTATTTTAATTACTGAAACCAATGTACCGAATAAAGAAAACCTCAGTTATTTTGGCAACGGCGACGAAGCCGATATAGTTTACCAGTTCAGCCTTCCTCCTTTGCTGTTACATGCCCTTTATACTTCCAATTCAACCTATCTGAATCAGTGGGCTACTACACTTTCAGATATACCTGCAGGTTGTACTTTTTTTAATTTCACTGCTTCGCACGATGGGATAGGAGTAAGACCTCTTGAAGGGCTTTTGCCTCAGGAAGAAATTGTTACTCTTGCCCATGCCATGGAAGCTCAGGGGGGATATATAAGTACACGGCGAAATAAAGATAATACCGATAGTCCTTACGAAATGAACATTACATATATTGATGCGCTTAAAAATACTATACAGGGTCCGGACGAATTTCAGCATGAACGATTTCTCTGTTCACAAACTCTGATGATGTCGTTCAATGGTATTCCCGCATTTTATATTCATAATCTACTTGGTACTCATAACGATCATGATAGTGTTGCACACACTGGAATGTATCGATCCATAAACCGGCATAAATGGAACGCAGACGATTTATTTAGCAGACTCAAACAAAACACAGAACATTCATTGATATTATCAGAATTACTTCGTAGAATATCAATCCGAAAGAAAGAATCAATGTTTCATCCTGATTTACCGCAAGCAGTAATTATATATGATCCGGATTTATTTATATTAGAAAGAGGAAAAAATAGAGAACTTCTGGTTTTGGCAAATCTTTCAAGAAATTTAAAAAAAATTAATCCCGCGAATTTTATCATACCAAAAAAAGGAGCTTTTGACCTTTTAGGAGGATGTAAAATAGGTGAGCAACCTTTTATCCTTAAACCCTATCAGGTTTGCTGGATAAAAAAAGGCTGATAACATAAGTTACCAGCCTTTATTGTAATTTTATATCCTGTTTAGATCGACATATCAATTAATGAACGACTTACAAGTAAATTTTGTTGTTTGGCCCTTTCTTGGTCGATTCTGAATTTGAGTGTATTATCTTTTAAAACAAACTCAATTGTTGAACCATAAGCGTTTGATCCTTCTTTTTCACCTACAATAAGACAAGCTTTATTACCAAGTTTATTTTTTATTGAGGTAATACTGGTTATATGTGCAGCAGGAATATAAATCAACTGGCACGAAACTGCTTCTGATGCTGATGATATCTTTCGGATTTCAATTGATTTGGTGCCTACTTTTCGATTAGCGGTAAACTGAACCAACTGGTCATAAATATCGGAAGCACCGTATACTCCAATTATAAATACATCACTTCCACTTCCTTCGGGCCAATTTACATGACGGAGGAAATTGTAAATGAACATAGCTTCAACATTAGCTAAATTTCTTGTTGCTTTCGCCCCCATATCAAAAAAGGCTATTATAAACAGACCTATAAAAAGAGATTTGATTTTAGTACTCATGTGTTCTTTTAGTTATTTTTAATAAATAATTGTCAGCAGGAATTCCCCGACTATACGGTAAAAAAATAAAAAAGGTTACTTATAGTCATTTTAAAAATAACTTTTATACGTGGAGTAAGATTAAGTTCAGAAAAAACCGGGATATTCAACCTGTATATTTATAAGGTGTATTAACTAATGAAATTATGAGGAAATAATGCTGGAAGATTTCTAAAAAATAGTAAATAAACTGTATTCAAGAATGAGGTTTTTATGATTATTCGCATAATGAACCGCTGTGATAAAAAATATCCAGCGGTTCAGCGTTAACATATAGAGTATTTAAGTATGCCCAAGCCTACAGGACCAAATGCTTTTTAATCAATATTTTGAATTTATGCAGTCTAAATCGATAACTTAAGTAATTCTTTGCTTACAATTAATTGCTGTTGCTGTGCCGATATTTCATCAATCCGAAAATTAAGCCGGTTATTCAACAGCAATAATTCAATTGTAGCTCCCATATCCTTACTACCTTCCATCTCACCAATTATTAACAATGGGGACTTACCTATTTCTTGTTTTATACTTGCTATGGAATTGGTTTTTTCGGATGATACAAAAACCACATGACTTCCCTTTATTTCATCCGGATTATTGGTGCGGTTAATGACAATGGGTTTTGCTCCGAATTTTCGGGTTCTGGTGAAGTTTACAAGTTCACTATAAATTGGACTGTTTCCATATACTGTGATTACAAATTTATCTCCGATACTGTTATCAGGCCATTTGATGTAACGAAGGAAATTATAAACATATATTGCCTGAGAAGTAGCTAGATTGTTCTGTGCTTTACTCAACGAACCAGTAAACAAAAATACCACTATTAACAAATTCCTTACCTTCATATCCATCAGTTTTTATGGCAACTTTTTACAATATACGCATTTGCGATTTTTGTGTTAGATGATATTGCTTATCGAAAATTGATGATATAGAATATCAGGTATTATTTTGTATAGTATATCTTTATATAAATTATCCAGAGAATGAATATACTTATTGCTCCGGATTCTTTTAAGGACAGTTTGTCCGCAAAACAGGTAGGTGAAGCCGTTCAAAAGGGTATACTAAATATTCCCGGGGATTGGAATATCCGTATTATACCCATGGCCGATGGAGGAGAGGGTACAGTAGAAGCGTTGGTCGATGCCACCAGTGGGAAATTTCTTGATACAGAGGTTTACAATCCATTAATGAGAACGATTCTTGCCCGATGGGGAATTTTGGGCGACGGGAAAACAGCCGTAATTGAAATGGCTGCTGCTTCGGGGCTTGAATTGCTTTCGCCTGATGAAAGAAATCCTTGGATAACATCCACTTACGGTACGGGCCAACTAATTAAAGCTGCACTTGATAACGGATGCAACAGGATTATAATGGGTATCGGAGGCAGCGCTACAACCGACGCCGGAATAGGCATGGCACAGGCTCTCGGCGTTGAGTTACTCGATAAAGATGAGAAACCTGTTGGTCAGGGTGGTGGCGAATTATCCAAGATCAACAGAATTGATTTATCGGGTATTGATCCAAGAATTGAAAACTGTAAGATAATTATCGCGTGCGACGTAATTAACCCACTTATAGGGAAGGAAGGAGCAGCTATAATTTATGCCCCACAAAAAGGTGCAGATAAAGAAATGGCAAAACATCTTGATAATAACCTGAAGCATTTTACACAAGTGGTAAAAAAGCAGTTAGGGAAAGAAGTAGATAATATACCCGGAGCAGGAGCTGCAGGTGGATTAGGCGCTGGATTTATTGCATTTACAGACGCTATCCTTAAACCAGGGTTTGAAATAATATGTAGGGAAACTCGTTTGGAAGATCATATGCAATGGGCCGATCTGGTTATTACCGGAGAAGGTAAAATGGATTACCAGACACAATTTGGAAAAACACCAGTGGGAGTTTCCAGAATTGCCAAGAAATATGATAAACCTGTTATTGCTATAGCCGGAACATTAGGTGAAGGTTATCAGGAGCTCTGTACGTATGGTTTCGATGCGATATTCTCGATTATTGATAAACCCATGTCTCTTGATGAAGCACTTATAATAGCACCACAATTACTGGAACGTTGTGCTAATTCAATTATACGTTTATGGATTCAAGGGAAAAAATCTTTTTCTCCAGCTAATCATTATAAAGCGTAAACCTTAGATATGATGGATATTCTTTCGAGCGGTAAATCCTTATTTCAGCCTTCCTGAAATCATCTTCGCTTGCCTCATAGATATTCATAAATTGTTGGGGATTTCTATCATACAACGGAAACCAGCTACTCTGTATCTGAACCATTATACAGTGATTTGGAAGAAAAGCATGACTGATATCGTTAAGGTGAATAGTCAGTTCTTCTATTTTATTCGGAATTACAGCTTCAGGATTTGAATAGCTGCTACGGTATTTCACTCGTAGAATTTCAGCTCTTATCAGTAATTGATAACCTGCAGTTTCTGTAAAAGTTTCACGGAAATATTCGGTTTTAACAGTATCTGGATATACATCGATAAGCTTTACGATAATATCATAATCGGTTGAGGTGGAAGAAACAAATAAAGTTGTTGTAACAGGACCGGTAAAAATCATGGTATCGATAAGTATTTCTGATTGATAGGTTAATACATCGGGACGGGCTGATGCAAACCGCTGATCTTCTACCATATATTCCTTATTATAAAACAATCGCACGGGATGAAAGATTTGTGTATAGGGAACCGGATGAGAAGGATCGGAAACATAATAATCAGAAACAAATCCTGAAACTGATGGCATTGAACTGGTAAGAGAAAAATCTTTATTTAGATACAAGTCAATTGCCTGTGTTGTCTCCGGCGGCCAGGATTTAAATTGCTTCCATGTATTAATTCCTGTGACAAATACCGATACCGGAGCAAGATCATCAAGCAATCCTTTTCTTTTTAGGTAATAGTTAAAAAAGGGGGTTTCAATTGATTGCTGATAGAAATCAGATGTTGATTGACCGAACTCCAGAATTCCAAAACTTTCACCGGTGGTTCTAGCCCATCCTCCATGGATCCATGGTCCTAAAACGAGTCGTGTATTGTTGTCATTGTTTTCCTTAATAGCTTTATAGGTTTGCAGACTTCCATAAAGATTCTCATGATCGAATAGTCCGCCAGTTACTAATACTGCAGGTTTAATGTTTTTCAATCGCGGTAAAATATTTCGTTTCTGCCAGTATTCATCGTAATCGGGGTGAGCCATAAGTGTATCCCAAACGGGTACCTTATTTTCAAAGTAAGTTGAATTCACTTTGTAAAGCGGTCCCAGATTCAGAAAAAAATTATACGCATCGCGAACAGGAAAATTAAAATTCGGAGACCAATCTGTAAATGGTTCTTCACGATTTTGACCTACAGCTTCAAAAAAATCGAAAGTCGACATAAGAGAAAAAGCGCCATTATGATGTAAATCATCACCAATAAACCAGTCGGCAATTGGAGCCTGTGGACTGGAACAAACAATAGCTGGATGAGCATTAATAATTCCCGAAGAAGCATAAAAGCCCCGGTATGATATTCCCCATAGTCCGACTTTCCCGTTATTATTTGTGTTTTTCAGCAGCCATTCCACAGTATCGAAAGTATCGCTGCTATTATCAACATATGTGGAATCGGGTTTTTCAAATAAATGAGGTGTCATTTGGTCCATATATCCTTCTGACATGAACATACCACGAGCATCCTGGTATACAAAAATATACTTCTCTTGCGCCAGGTAAAGAGATGGTCCTATAGTTTCAGGATAATTTTCTTTGCCATAAGGTTTAATTCCATATGGTGTTTTAACTATCATAATTGGATAGTTTATTGATGTATCGCGAGGTGAATAAATGGCGGTAAAAAGCCTGACACCGTCGCGCATAGTAATATATACTTCGCGCTTGGAATAGTGTTTTTTTATATAGTCAGTACCCTGTGCTGCTAAAATATCGGCAAATAATAAGTATGCAACGATAAATAAGTAATGCAATTTCATAAAAAACCTCTTAGTGTTTATTTAAGGGGCTAATTTAATTGAATATTTTTAAGCTTAATTCCTTCTACCGAGAAGCATTAGTAAAAAGTAAAGGAAAGTTGCCAGAGAAGCGATTGCTGCCACAACATAAGTATATGCGGCCCATTTTAATGCATCTTTGGCTTGTGCATGGTTACTGTAATTGGTGATGCCGGCATTACCAATCCAAGCGAGTGCTCTTCGGCTGGCATTAATTTCAACCGGAAGGGTTACAAAAGCAAAAAGTGTAAATACTCCGTATGCAACAACGAATATTGTAAGTGCAAGATTGGGTGGAAGTATTTGTCCGGCAAAGAGAGTTCCGAATATCATTAAACCAAAAACAAAATTCAGAATCTGAGCGCTAACATTTTGTAATGGTACAAGCGCAGTACGCAATTTAAGCGGAGCATAGGCTTTGGCATGTTGCACGGCATGACCACATTCGTGAGCAGCCACAGCTGTTGCCGAAACATTCTGACCATAATATACATTGTGACTTAAAGCTACTGTTTTTGTAGCCGGATTATAATGATCGGAAAGTTGACCACGAGTCGGAACAACACGCACATCATAAATTCCATTCTCATGTAGCATTTTTTCTGCGACATCCTTCCCACTCATACCATAGTTAACAGGGATTTTTGAATATTTTCTGAATTTTGATTTTAACCGATTCCCAACAATCATACTGAAAATTGCAAATACGATAATTATGACAATATATCCCATTCCAATCATTGTAATTCTCTTTTTGTAATTCGGATATACTATAACAAAATGTTTACCAATCCAGTTCGTGAAATAAAATATGCCAATGTGGCAGACATTTTAAATTAAACTGTTACTTTTCCCAATCTCCTTGTATAAAGTGACTTGAGAAATAATGGTAAAATTTTTTGATAACTAAAATCTTATGTATATTTGCACCCACCTGAAACCAAACACTCTTTCACAATATATTGCGGGGTGGAGCAGTTGGTAGCTCGTTGGGCTCATAACCCAAAGGTCGTAGGTTCAAATCCTACCCCCGCTACTACGAATACCGGGACTTTCAGAAATCCCGGTTTTATTATTTATAAGTTGGTAAAACATAACTAAATTATTTCAAGGAAATCCTTATGCTGCAAGCTTTGTAATATCAATACAGAGTCTTTTTCCATATTTTCCTGAAAACGATATATTCATCTATATTGCTAATGCTTATACTTTTTCTCTAGGATCTAATATGGTAAAAACACTGAAATAATAATTTAATGTGCAGCTCATTCACCTGATGTTCTATTATGATTATTTTAATAAAACCTTATATATCTTGGAAGAGAATCATCGATTAATATTAAGTTCCAGGCTGTTATTTTACTATGTATTTAAGATGTTCTCGTTAATAGTGGATATATAATTCAGCATGTACTTGTAGTTTAACATGACTTGCGGTTAGTCCTCAAGTTTTATATCAAATAGTTGTTCAGATGTATTATAAAAAAGTTCGTATTTGCCATTCCGTATTATAATCCTGCGGGCAGGTTTAGAGATATCAGGATTTACTGTAATATATATTTCATCTACATCTGTATAAAATAAATTAGTGAATGGAGCAATGAATTTTCATATAGCCTGATCAGTATAACGCATGTACAGAACCACATCATTTAAGTATAACTGGTTTCTCATAAATAATTAGCTTTAGCAATAAAAAAGCCCCATTGATCAATGAGGCAGGAGGAATATAATACTCTAATCTGCAATTTATATAGAGGATATCCGCGAGCTATGTGATTTTTGAATATTCAAATATCAAATATTTAAAGCTTTATCTTTTAATAATTTTTATTAAATATTAATCCAGTTTATCCCAAGCACCGATGCTGTCATTGAGTCCACAATTCCGTCATCTGCATCGTCACCAAAATAATCTGTCTGGAATTGAAGTACCGCACGCAGGATCCCTGGACCAAAATCCTGATCAATATTACCCTGATAGTAATCAGTAGTCTTTAATTTTTTCTGTACTTCGCTCACAAGTTCTCCTTTTGAACCATACCTGAGTCTGACTGCAAATTTTCTTCGACGTACATGTAATACTTCAATCTCATGCCAGTTATTTAGTAACAAATAATTAAATTTCTCCTGTTACAAATCAAAGCATTCTTCTTAGATAATACCCTGATGTAATGAGCTTACATAGCAGCCTTTAATATTTATTTTATCATACATTCCAGCAATATTGTAAAAACGATCCCGCCTTTCTTTACCTATATTCATGTACTCCTCGATTCCGGATTGTATGGCCCAGCTTAACGATTCTGCATGGAAAACAATACTATCAATGCTTTCCAAATTCGAAATTCTAAAATTATGTTTTTGAATTTCCTCAAAGAAGGTAGAACCAACATCATAAAACCTTTTATTCTCGTTTTGATGGTTAATAGGGATATTTTGAAAAAAATCAGTCGAATTGGTTTTCGCAATCTTCTGTTCATTATGGAATCTTATGTTGCTTGATCGAATACTCTTCATATTGATAAAACAAAAATATGGCGCAACTCTTGGGTATAATAGGAACCCTCCTCTATTTGCCTGAATCTCTCCCATCAATGTATATTTACCGTCTTTGAAAATTTCAAATGTTTCGCCAATATTTTTTCTAAAAACAATATCGGTATCAATCAAAAGTGAATATTTGGTATCCACAATATTAAGTCCTTTATCAATAGAAAGTGAATGGGTACCCCCAGGGTTTTTTAAGTAGGTAATTTGATTGCTATCTAAAAACTGTCTAGTTGCCTCTTCGGTAGAATTTTCCACGATTACAATCTTATGCGGACCTCTATTATGGTGGTAAACATAACTTTTGAGGCAAAGATCCAGTATTTTTGGTGTGTTATATGAGCATATAACTAATGTCAGGTCATCAAACATGGCATCTTGGTACTTATGTTTAATCGAATATCCTTATTTCTCCAGTAATTCTGATTACAGAAATCTACATTTCTACAGTAAAGTGATAGCAATCGTGGCTTTTTACTGCCTGAGCCAATCCAAAATTCACAGCCTAGTCGTTTGTCATTAACAGCATCCCAGATTTTATATCTTGGATTTTCATAATAATGATTAAAGTCTTCAAGTTGTCTAATATAACTTGTTGATGCAAACCAGAAATTACCGCTATAATGTGAAGCGTCATCCATATCTCTCCAATTTACTCCAATAACATCATAGTTCAGTAATTGCATTACGCACCTCTCCCAGTTTTCCACCAGTTCCCTCATCATTAGACGTCGCCATTTTGTCTTTATATCGTTTGAAGGAGCACTCACACCCTTACTATGAAGATACAATACATAGCCATTGTTTTGCTTTGCATAATTTTCAATGGCCATTAATGCTGGTTTTTCAAAATGAGTAAGCTCTGGTGCAGTAAACAGAACATTATATTGAAAATCCAGTTCCTTAAGTAGATCATTTGCAATGAAAATATCTTTCTTATTACCCAGTATTGTCAAACTGATTTTCTGAAATCCATTTGATTTAAGATGTGTTATTTGTTCCTGATATATATCCATCCAATTACCCATACATGCGAGATGGTAAAATACCTTTAAATTATCTCGAAGGTAAGTGGGAACAGATTTTTTGTATTTAAGCAAATAAGAGAAATGTAATTTGTAATTCAGTTTTTGAGGGAGTTTTATCGATAGCGATTTACTCGTTTTAGAGGTATCAATTATCCCACATCCCCAGTCAGTATCTAGCAGGACACAATGAAACCTCGAATCATTAAAAACTCTTAATGCGGCTTTCCAAACAGTACCATTCCAATTTTCTCCCGCATTATATTTTTCAAGTTCCCTTTGATGCCATTCATCGGGAGGTAAACAATCATGGATAACGATTATCCCTTCTTTGGTTAAACAAAATAATCCATGTTTAATATCCTTTAATGCCTGTTCTTCAGTGTGAACGCCATCAATAAAAACAATATCGAACTGCTTGTTGTTTTTTTTAAAAAATTGGTTGGATTGATATCCATTAACGATCAGCTTGTTATGACACTTAACAGTAGTAAAATTAATTTGTTCATCGTGAATACTGATTTCAAGGTAGTTATTGAAATTTCGTAACCAAATCAGGTAATTGATTAGGTCTGTTCGTGACATAACTTAATTCAATATTAAAACTGACGTTTATAACAAAACATTAGTTAATCTGATTTAAATACTTGTGAGATTAAAAATTATATGCGCTTATAAATCGTTTCAATGATTTTAAAAAAATGAGTATTATGAATATAATATGACTGAAAATCTTTAATATTGTTTCCCAGCCGGTATCAGCCTATTTCTTCCCTTCAAGATTCTGTTCCATTTGGTTCATAAATATTATCCGGCATTTTATTTGTTATATATTAGTTACTTCAGGTTGATTAATCTCTTTAATTCTTTTAACCCATTGTGCTCCCAGATCAGTCAAGGCTATTAATGTATAAATATCCTTTTGGGGGTTTTCTCTAAGTTCACCAATTTGGGTTCCTGGCAAAGATTTTATCAACTTGGTGTTTCGTAGTTCTCTCAGGTCTGATCTTATTGAATGATCCCATTTGTAATTTTCCGTTTTATGGTCCGCTAAATTGATAAGTAGCTCTTGTTTAGATTTTGGTAACAACAATGGCAATATCAGGGTAATATCGTCCAGTTTACTTTCCTGTTCAGCCTGTTTCTTTCTTACCTCCTTCAATTCAAATTTTAAACTTCCAAATGAAAATGTTTTTATCTTGTCCGTAAATTCCGGGTATAGTATCATAAGAATGATTATTGATGCAAGAACAATAGTTGCCAAATCAGTAATTTTCAGTTTATTGTCGTCCTGAATCTTCCCAAAGATAATTGCCCATATATATAAGATCACAATACTAATGATAACAAAAGAAAGCCCTATTCTTATGACTTTTTCAAGAATTTTGTTTTCTTTTTGATTTTTGTTTTCATCTTTATGCTTCATTATATTTGAATTATCAAAACCATTACAGGTGCGTTAGGTGCGTTGAATTTGTACATAGCATTAATTCGAATCGGCTTATTTTTTTTTAATGACTATTAAACTATCCATTTGCCCGATTTTTTTGTAAAAGCCGGTACTTAACAATTCATTCACCCATTTTTTAACACCAGGAAAGTAATCTGCATAATCATGGAAAGCAATATAGCTATCAGGGATTAAAAAGCCGTCGAAGTGATTAAAATCTGCAACGACATTCGGATAATCATGAAGACCATCTATAAATAGTAATGATACGGGATTTTTCCATTTTACATTGGTTGCTTTATCTATAATTATTTCGATAAACTCTCCCAGTTTTGTGTCTATTATATTTTTTTTAAATCCAGCCAGAGAAGGAGGATAAGTTTTTAATCCCTGATCTACAGCGCCAAGTTTTCCATCATGGAGGTCTATTGCGTATACTTTTCCGGGAATCTGGCTTTTTTTCAATACAGTCCCGAAGATGATAGTGGATTTCCCATAGTAACTACCGATTTCCACGATATTATTATATTGTGGGCATCGGTGGAGGCTCATCAAAGTTGTTTCGATAAGTAATTCAGCTTCCTTATCACTTAACCACCCTGGGATTTTTCTAATTTTATTGATCAAATCGGTTTTGTAAATTAAAAAGGTAGACTGTATTTTCTCCCAATTTACTTCTTTGCCATTTTTTATATACCCGTTGCATCTTTCTCGTATTAACTGTCTGTTTTCATTTTCATACTCCCGTGCAACAGGATGCACCCAAAATACCTCATCAATAGTATAAGCATTTTCGATATCTTGTTTAGTAAACTGTTTTCTGTACTTGACATAATTAAAGCTACAAGGATTTTCTTTAATATCATACCCCAAAAGTCTTACCAGTGTGGGAAGTATTACCTCTTCCGTGGCCCAGATTTTCGTGATTCTCATAATTTCTTTAAGAGTCTTATTTTTTTTGAACAAATTCACGAGATCCTTAGCGGCATTAAAAGTAAAGACTGTTGATGGCCAGAAGGTCCAATGCACAAATTTATTTTCACCGTCAGGGAATTGCTTTAGTAAGGGAATCCAAAGATTATATTCTTTAAATGCCTGAGCTGCTACATGATTGATTTTATTATTTTGAAGGATTCGTTCGGGATTACAGGAAAGCATTCCAACATTGTATGTTTCAGCAAAGTAATTACTTAAAAATTCAGTATATCCTGATCGAATAGCCAATTGATCAGAATCGACTATCGTTAGAGTATCGAATAGGATGTTTTCAAGGGCATATTCCATGCACTCCAAAGCGAAGTTATGCAGATACCCATGTTTTTGAGGCGTAGGGGACGGATGGATCCGGGTATTAAATTTTTCATAAGGAAAATCTTTCTGAATTAAATTTTGGATTTCACTTCCATTGTAAAGAATGATCACAGATGTAGGGTCGTGATAGTGGAGATTTCGTACCAAGTCGATAACACAATCTTCATTTTCATGTACCAGACAAGCAAATATATTTTTTAATTGCCTTGTATTTTCTTTCTTATAACTGTATGAAGATTTGAAATTAACAATCGGAGCTTTTATATCAATATTCGAAATAATTTTTCCATTTTGATAATATTTCCAATCATCATTTAATAATCCTTTTATTTTTTCAACCGGGCAAGGATGCCACCAAGTTCCCGATGTGATTTTCGGGCTTATATTATCATTATGTATAATATGAACTGAAAAAGTGGGATCGGGGAGAACAGTAATATGTTCAGAAGTTGTGCTCCAGACAAATAATCCGTCCATTCCAACATTAATATGAGCAAAATGATGAGTCTTCCAAAAATCCTTTTTATAGCAAAGAGAACTTCCCAGGAGCCATGTTCTCTGATTGGATGGATAAATATAATTATAACCCGTTTTACTTCGGATATCCAGGTATAACAGGTTATTAATACCACAAATAGAAGTCTGGTTTTTAAGCAATTCATTTATCTGATAGGTTAATCTCCATGGGGCATACCAGTCATCATCATCCCAGTGAGCAATTATTGGACCTGAAGCATATTCACATGCCAGGTTCAGTTTTTCACCTAGTGTTATTTTTTGATCCAGTCGGTAATAACTTATATCATAGTTTTCCGGGATAAGGTCATCAACAGGATCAGTGCCGTCATCAATAATTATTAATTCTTTATTGGGATAATCCTGACGTATAAAATAACGAATGGCGTGAGGGATAAACTCACGCCGGTTATAAGTTGGCATAATACATGAAACTAAGGGTAGTTCTTGCATGCTCAATATACACTAATTTTATATGGAAAACTTTTTAGCAGTCTGTAAATATATGTTGTTGATTATTTAAGTGATCAAATGTCTTCAATCATTTCCTGACATTGTCAGCATCATTTTCTCTTTTGAGAAAACATACCTGACGTTATCTGTGTGATTTTCTTCTTCCGAAAAACTTACCTTTTCAAAATTCTTTATTTTTCCGTACTAGGCTTTTTCCTTGTTTTTTTAGAAACCGGAATATTATTTGTATCGGTAAGTTTGATATCAGGATTTTTCTGTATTATTTGTTTAATTTCTGATTGTTCTTTTTGAAGGGATTTTACCGTTTTTTGAAGTTGCAGGATTTCTTCATCCTTTTTTTCTTCTTTGATCCTGGCTTGTTTTATTTCTTCACGCAGGTTTCCTATTTCTTTCTGTTGGTCTATTACCTGATCGGCCATATTAGTATCTGATATTTTTTCAGTTTTTATAACTGAATAATATCGCACTTTTCCGTTTTCCTGGTATAAATTCACTTTTTGTCCTGCTTTAAGATTAAGAGGGAGAGAAGTTATGTCCCTTAGTGAATTTTTATTGATTTCAGGATTATATTCCTTTACTTCGTTCACTGTTATCTGTCTTGCTTCCAAATTATTTTGGGCAACATTTAAATCCTGGTTAACAATTTCATCAATTCTTGGTCCTTCAACACTTATTGGTTCTATGTTCAAGTTGTTCAGTGTATTCTTAAACATATCTTTAGCAAAAGTAGCAGATCTAAAGGCTTTAGCTTTTGTTTGTTTGTAGATGCCTTTAAAATCAGATTTCACAAAGAAATTTGCATATTTAAAAATGTGCTCACTGCTGATATAATCTTTTCCTTCTCTTTGTTCTTCGGTTATTTCAATACGTATGGTTACATCAGTTTTCTGCCCTGCATTCCAGATCACTGAATCTTCAGTACTTTTTAGCAACTTCTTGCTTTTAAAAACTTTGAAAAAAAGATCTGGAGCATTATCCGGGTAATATTCCCTGAAATACGATAAATCAAAAGAAATTTCAAATCTGCCATCCCTGCCGGTTTGAACAACACCAACAAGGTCATTATATTTCGCATCTTTATCCCATGCTTCAACTCTGAGGTTATAAATACCTTCTTCTGTTTTTGAGTTAATTACACGACCTGATATATTAAATTGAGGGTAATTCATAGTTTAAATTATTTGTAATATAAATTTATAATTATTTGAATAAATTCTTATTATAGTATTTTTCCGCAAAATTCCTTAAATTTTTCTTTAAAAATTGGCAGTATTGGGATTGTTGACAACCAGTACTCCCATAATTCCGGAGTTTTCACATATTTTCGTTTGCTGAAATTATTGATATTGTATACTTTATTGTTTTTTATCTCTATACTTGCGAGGTATACCTTATCATTTTCGGCACACTCGGGACAATCTACCAAAAATTTATCACTGAAACAATCTTTAAGATATTGCAGGAAGTGACTGAGTAAATCTTTAAAGGCATCTATTACTCCATCCCGGTATGTTGCTATCATGTTTGGAGGATCATTAGCAAAGTTTGGCGGATTAACAACATCGAAGGCTGCACTAAGATCTATTTGTGTAAGGGTATTAACAAGAATATTGATAACAAATGCTATTTGATTATCTTGATCAACAACCATATCCATTGGGAAGATTTGTGTCGGTATCCGGAAATTATTGACCCGTGTGTAGGTATTTAATTCAACTGTTATAATTTTAAATTTATCTGCCAGGGAAACGAGCATTAATTCATCGCCGTTTATATCGGTGAATGGAGCCAATCGTATCAACCAGCTATTTTCCAAATCAATGGTTGGAAAAGCAGGATTACCGGTAGTTAAATCATATCCTCCGAGAACCCTTTGTCCGGGATTAGCCTGTACATAACCTGTGATATATATAATATCGTCAACATGAGCAATGTCGTCGCTAAAATCATAACCCAGGTAATGATATGAATCTGGAGGAATAGCATTATTAGCTAAATCAAACCGCGTGATATGGGTAAATGCAGCTGATTCGTTATTATTTGTTTGATATTCTGCCGCGAATGCATAGGCACCATCTTCCGAAATAATAAGCTTTCCGGTAGCATTAAATGCTCTTTGTTGTGTTAGTGAGAAAGATGGAAGCCCTATATTGGTAACTTCATATAAACCGGTTGCAATCTGAATAGTATAAATTCTGTCTGAAGGACTAATAGCCAAGCTTTTGTACCTTTCTCCACATCTTACCGAAGAATTTTCCCAGGTTAATTTTCCATCTGTATCAATTTCTGCCTTGGCAAAAACCGAATCCCTATCATCCAATAAACCAAGTGCATATAATTCAGTACCAGCTGAGTTTATTACAAAATCCTGTACTAATATTTTTGCGCTGGCAGGAAATACCACTGCCTGAATAAATTCTTTGTTATCGAGATTGTAAACGTATATTTTATTATCTAAACCACTAGTATATCCGTAACTTCCTTTTGGATTGAGTTTAAATTTATGATGCAGGCGAAATACCGGTCCAAAAATCGTATCCAGCCCTTCGGATATTTCATAAGAAGGAAACAGAGCATCACCATCGAACATACCACAAAATGTTTGACTATTTAGCAGAACCTTTAATTCTTTATACAAACACCATAAGATATGATCTTCATATTTTCCTATCTCTTCTTCATCGCTGCAATCAATATCGGTATCACGATTCTGAACGTTAATCCCTGACATAAAAGCATATGGTCCGCTGGCAGACATTACAAATTGAAATAACAGGTTAGTCAGAGCAGTAAATCTTCTTTGAGAAAGAGGAACCGGAACAGTATCGGAAAAATTTATTGGAAAATTTCTTTTTAGGAAGTCAAAAAGATTTTTTATACATCCGTCGTAAAAGTTTTTCAATAAAGTGCCCTCAAGTACCTCATCCCAAAAATCTTTTTTAATAAATTCTTCTATCAACAAATCAGGGCCGGTTGAAGTACATCCTGTTATATATAAAGCTACTTCACCATCTCCATTATTATCGAGAAGATTTGCGGCAGCAGCCTGGGCTACAATATTATAAGGCACTTCATTTTGAGATTTAACCTGGATAACATTTCCTTCACAATCAAGTGCATAACCTTTTTCCACCATTACATCGGTACGAATTCCACCGCAAATTACCTTCATTCCACAAACCACTCCATAACCATGAATAAATTTATTATGATCGCGCATGTCATTTAAAGCGCACAGCATGTCAATAGCTTCCTGTACATTATCGGCTTTGTTGATGTTGCAGTAGCTATGATCATATTTGATATCTTCTGCTGTAAGATTTGTTAATTCCGGAAAAATCATACGGCAATCGGTTAGCTTGCCCTGCCCGTTTTGAACTTCCAGTATTGCCAGTTTACAAAAATGATGTTTGATTCCTGATGGCAATTGTTCTTCGGGATTAAGATTTGGAATTTTATAAGGGGGCCATTCTATTTCACCGGTTGCAGTACGAGCAGGTATCAGCCAATAATCACCGTCACAATAATTACCATCGCTAAAACACACTTCAATTCCATCTTCAATTTTCATCCAGGTTGTTTTCATAGTCATTCCGTCGGCTGTGGCTAATATTCCTGACTGGTCCCACCGGCAGAGTTTAAGATTTTTCTTATTCTTAAATGAATCCGCAGAACTTTTTAATGTGATTTCGTTTGTTTTCGGTGTGATTTTATCAATTTGAAATAAAGAATTTGATGAGCAATTTAATGCGGCTTCTTCATCAATTATTTCCACCCATTGATCAGCTGCAAATCCCAGAACTTCATCTTTACCCAAATCAGCTACGCTAATTATTGTTCCGTCAATTTTAATAATCTTGGTCTGCACGGAAGCATTGTCGCGCGACCATTTAATAGTTGCATGATCTCTGGTTCCTCCTTTGTGTATCTCAATTCTGTATAGTTGGTTTTCAAGTCTGCGATAACCTGTGGTTGGGGGAATTATACATGGTCCTTCCTGATTTTGATCCTCAACAGTTCGTGCATTTAATTTTCCGGTAGGAGGAGTTGTTTTTTCAATCCATTCAATATATTGACCTTCACATATTGACTCTAATCCCTGAATCGGTGTTACCTCCAATAATTTGATCTGCCATACTACCTGCAATCTTGTAGTCGAATCGGCATCACCCAGAGCAATTTCTTTTATTAATTTATCATCCAGATAATTGATTTCTCTTTCCCAGGCGTCAAGATATATAATAAATATCCCATCTTTTATATTTATTGATGAATAGTTTGCCGGCGGGCTTGAAGGTGGACTTAATGGGGGACTTGCCGGCGGGCTTATCAATGGACTTGTAATAAAGTAAGATATATCAGGATTGGGGTAATGAGGTTGCTTTAAATAAGAAACTGGTAATGTATTTTCATCCAGTTCACATAAAATGCCTTCTATATAAATTTCACCAGGTGTGATGTTTAAATCATTACCATTGGGAGAAATACTGATTTGAAAACCATTTTCATCCTTTGGAACACCTGATGGACCTATTATATCCTGAATTGTGGTCTGACTCCTGTATTTTAAAATATCAGAATATTCATTCCAATCTGAATCGAGTAATGCCCGTCCCTGTTGTTGTTGAACAGTACTGTAATGTTTCTTATTATCGAACGTTTTACGTGAATAATCGCCTGACATTTATTTTGGGTTTAAAAGGTTAACAATTTTGATAATATTTGAAATTCCACGTCATTATAGCCGTGGTGATCTGCTGTAAGCTTTGCCTTTAATTTAATAATGTTGGAATAATGGAAGTAGTAAACCACGAAGTTTTTATATAAGATCCCAACATTCAATTATTCCATTTTTTTGTAATTACTGATTCAATGAACCTATTAGGCTCAAATTATAACCGCTTTCTCAGTAAATAGTTTCTTAACTTTATCAAACCAGGAATATTCCCGCTTCAAGGCCAAAGCGAAGATATTCTTCTAATCGCGCATTTAGGTTTTTAATACGCTGGGATTGATATATATCGTGAAAAACACCCATTTCGGAACTATCATCTGCACCTTCCATAATTTTCGATGAACATTTGGAACTGAGCTGACAATATCCCGAACTACCAAATTGTAATGATTTAAATACTGGTTTTATATTGCTGTCTTCATCGGAACCTGAAGGAACACAATGATAGGGTTTTGGAATTTTAGAACCGGTAGAAACATATGAAAACCTAATGCAGCCTTTTTGTATTCTGTCAGTCCAAACAGGATATTCCCAACTATCGAAATTCGTCAGATCCGCCATAATAATGGTATTTGAAACCATTTTCATCATTAGGGTATGGACTTTTCCTATAATTGTTGAATTTTTAATTTCAAGGATGGCAGACGGTTTCTGGTTTTCAATACCGGAGATTGCCTCGTTTACTGAAGAAGCGGCATCAATAATACTATCGTTTATTTTAATATTAGCTGTGTCAATACAACGAATACTGCACAAAACGGAGTTACTTATTACTAAAGATGTATCCGAGCATTCGACAATGATTACAGGTTGACCGCTTTGTAATGGCGGTGATAAAACATTGTGTTCCTTTTCGCTTCGGATTGTTGCATGCTGAATCGTGAATTTATTAAGTTTATTATCAATATTAAGGTTGTTTTTTTCAGGTACCCTGAAATTACCTCCGGCAACAAGAAAACCATTTATACTGAATTCGGCATTTTCTCCTCCACTCACAATGGAACTTCCGTTTAAAAACAGAACGGGTCTTTTTTTATCGGCTGCTCTTAATTCTATTTTTTTTCCTGCAGGGATATCAATTACCAGATTTTCATTGTAACATTCATTATTTTGGACCTCAACTATTCCACCCTCGGCAACCAACGCATTTACCGCTGCCTGTACAGTTATTTCATTATTAGGCACTTTAACAATTTTACCAGTATTAACCTGAAATGTATCTGATCTTCCATATTCGCCTCCACCGATTTCTGCCAATGCACCGCGATAGTATGTTGTTTTAACCTCTGTGGGAGGTGTCGCAGAAGCAGGAAAGGCTATTCTGCCTAATTCAGGATCAATTGCAATCTTGTGCTGTGGCATATTATTCCAGCCGATAATAACGTCATTTATATCTTTTTTATCACTTAAATCACATACAGTAAATAAGTCAGACAAGGTTGTGTTTGAATCCGGGATAATTTCATTACCATCTTTGTATAGTAATATGCTTTTTCCTTTACCATAATATTTATCGAAATATTTATACAATAAATATCGACTAATCCGGTGAGGAACATTTTCAGGTTTGGCCAGGTCGGTTATTTTTTCTTCTGTAACAGGGTTATTATATAAAGGGACTTCATAACCTATTATATCAAACATGTACCTTCGGTCATCCATTTTACAGGCCGGTGATTGAGTATATGAAAAACTTGTATTCCGCCATAAAAAAATTCCTAAATTAGGTATGTTATATTTTCCCCGTTTATTTTGAATATTTCTCACATCAACATTTCTGCTTACATTATCGAATGGTGAATGTAGTTTTTCCAGGCTATCATTGTCTCTTAGATTTAATGTAACCAGATTGTTTAAGCGAAGATGATTCAAATATTGGGTTGTAGCTATTAACTGAAAATACTCAACAACGTTCGCAACCCATCCGGTTACATCGCAAGCCAATTGTTCAATTACTGCTGCTGTTCCTTTTCTTCTTCGATATGCAATAGTATTGGCAACCTGGGCTCTCTGACTGAACGTCATATTCGGAAAATCGAGTAGTCCTCGTGTTCCGGTTAAGTCACCTATGTATGGAACAATCCACTCTGCACAGGTTTCTATAAACTGATCATCATATAGTTGCTCCAAATTGTCTTCAAGCATGGCAATTTGTTCAGCAAATAATGAAAGAATTGCTTTAAGGGGACCTCTTTCAGTTTCATCAATAAGTTTTTTTAAACGCAATGCTTCGGCACTTTCTTTATCTGAAAGATTATTGTAATTTTCAGTTAATTGCTGTAAAACCGATTTCTGATAATAAGTTAGCAGTTCGTTACCAAGCTTGGTATCACGTTCCCTATGATAGGCCGGTAAAAGTTTGTATAATTGTTCTATATCGAAACTCATAACATCTGACTCAGGTTAACAGGTCGTGAATCAAGGGTCAGTAATTCTGCCGAAAGGGTGGTTTCATCCCCCGGAAGGGGCATTGAGGCCTTTAGTTCCTGGTTAAGTGAAGCCGTTTCATCTGAATAATATAATTCATCCATATCGATGGCTGTAACACCGGATATATTATGGATTACCGATACAATTTCGCTTAATATCACTGGTTGTCCAAATTCACGTTTATCAAATGCAAACTCTGAACGCAATTCTGATTCTATTTCAGTAATTACCAAATTTGCTTCATATTCCGGATCTATTTTGATTTTTGCAGATAATGTAAAATATCTTGGCCGATATGATTCAACAATAACATGGGTATTAGGATTACTTGAATTCATTAGAGCTTTTATTAGATTGCCATAAACTGTGCTGTCCTTTTTAATTAAGACTCCTTTTGGTCCTGCAACCGTAATGAAAATACATCTTCTTCCATGTCTCCAGCTCCAAACGGCAAGGGATTTTTCAATACCAGCAAAAGCACGGGCAAAATCCTCAAAATCCTGTAAAGAAACTATACGATCGAGTGTCAGTACACTTAAGGCAGCATTTTTTTTAGCATTGACCAGGTTTTCCTGATCAGCACCGCCTGAAGATTCAATGGGATTTGTTGCACTTTTAACGCCCAATGGTTTGGTCATAAGTTGTGACAGTTGATCTTTCTTCAATATTCCGTCTAATCCCAATCCCTTTCTGTATTTTGCTTTAATATTATTCTGACCTCCGGGCAATCGTGCCCCTGTAACTCCATCACCAAAAATAACTGTGGTATATCCCTCATTATCAATGCGGGTAACATAAATGCGATCATCAGGCCCATATCCGTAAAATGTATTAACATTTTTCCATAAAATATCATTAACCCGGATTTCTAAAGTTGATTTGGTGCCACTTGGTGTGGAAGCGCTAACAAAAGTGAGCAGTGTATTTTTTAAAGTGAATTTTTGAAATGTTTTTGCTGCATTACCACTACCAAGAATTTCTTCAACAGTTTCTCCATGGGTAGCTAACGCAACATTTGCGTAAATAACAAGTTCTTCCCTGATATATTCATAGTACAGTGATTTGCTGAACTGAATCTCTGTATATCCTTTTTTAATAACCACCTGCTTTATAGTTTTCAGTTCGCTGGATATTACTCCTGCCGGATCAATAATTTCTCCATGAACAATAACTTTTTGCCCTTTTTTTATGCCCAGGTACAATCCGTTTAAAGTTATGGTATCACCAGCAACAGTATCGATAATTGGAATTTCAGCCAGTTCAATTTTTTCACTTTGTGCAAATACAACGGTATTTCTAATATCAGATAATTTATCTGTTCCGCTTTCATTTGATATCCACCATTGTTCGGATGGTTCGAAAACAACCCATGTTGTTTTCGCACTTATTCCATATTCCGTTCTCGACTGCAATATTACATCCTGAACGGAGTATGTTTTAACACTCGATAGATCAGTATTTCCTGATTGAATAGATATAAAACCATCCGGTAATATTTCTTTGTAAGAATCATCAAGGTATATATTTCCTGCTGATTCATCTAAATCCCATTCGGTCCATTGAGATTGTGCTAATGGTGTATTATTTGTAGTATCAAAAGTAATTTTCATGGCATTATGTCCGAAAACAAACGCCTGCCTTCGATATACATATGCACCGGATTCATTATTGTCATCATCTGATAAAAGGTTTTCGACACTTTTAACTAAATCATCTTCCGACCAGTTTTTAATTTTCAATAAAACTGATAAGTCATCATTATACCATTCTTTCGACAGGATATCTGTAACTACAGTTGTGTCTAATATTGTATTATTTTCGTAATCTGATATTTTTCCTTGGGTTAAAGAGGTTGGACTATGATATGCCGGTACCGAAGCATCCTCATCAAAAAGTAAACAAGTAGTATCGTCATCAGTATTTTTTTCTATATCAACGATTTTTTTAAGTGTGTATGTATTATTCTCATAAAGAAGAATAATATCGCCTTTGCTGCACCCGCTGGTAATTCCCCGAATGTATATAAGATCACTCCCTGAAGAAATCAATTGGGGCTGATATAACCTGGGCTGAATCTCATTCCATTGTGGCCGGGCTTCAATTTCTTCTATTGTTTCAAAAGTTTGTGCTTTTTCTCCCGGTCCCGGAATACTTTGCAGTTTTATTCCTTCTTCCAGGGTTATCGGGGGAATTATTTCGGCAGATGTAATGTTTTGGTTAAAAGAAAGTGCGCCAGGCGTATCTTCCAGGGTGAAAGCGATGTATACGCTTGCTGCCACTCCCGGATTTAATTCATAACCTAATAAACGAGCAAGTTCAAGCATGGACAATCTTTCGGTAGACGTTCTTAAATACGATTCATTAGCTATACGCTCCTGGTAAAAGGTTAAAACATCTACCATTACTGACCAGGCATCAAATAAAGCTATTGTAAAATCATTACTATCCCTGGATGTCAATTTTCTCAATACATGTTGTCTTGATCCGGTTAACCGGGATATTAATGCTTTTTTAAATAATTCATGATTCCCGATACGGTATGAAATGCTCTCAAGTCCCGGCCGGTTGTAAATTTCTGTGGGAACTTTCACAGATATGCCCTTACAACAGGCACAATTATCCATATTATTGTTTATTTTTTCTTCAGTCACTTTTTATTTTTATATCATCTGATAATTATATTGAGAATACCATTTTCCTTAAAATTCGGATCGTTATCCAAACGGGCAATTTCAAGGAGGCCTAAGGAAAGTTTACCAGTTTCAAGGGCTTCATCATTTGTTATACCCTGGCGCTGAAATTTGGTGATATTAACAGATTTTACTCCTGGTATTGCCTGGGCAACAGCATAGTAAGTACTTAAATATAAAGTTTGTCCAAAAGTAAAATTGTCGGGATGAAATAATCCTGGCTTTCCATTTTTCATAATACTATTAGTGAATACAGACAAAATTGCTTTTTTTACATCGCTTGCGAAATAATTTTTTTCCAGGCATACTTCCATTTCTATCTTAAGTGGCACAAACAAAGGATTATCTATTTTAAGGTCCTGTCCGGCCATTCTATATAAATTCAGTTTTTTTATCATTTTATCTTCAAAGGTCTTATTTACTTTTTTTCCTCCAAAGCGATCAAAGGTTACAAAAGATGTATACCAACTTCCCGTCCATCGATAATTCGCCGTTGCCCGTTGCACACTGCTATCCGATTTTTTTGCCAGATAGGCATAATCTTCAGGAGTAACAGCTCTTTCCTGTTGCTGAAAAGCATATCCTGCTTTTTGACGTACTTCTTCAATATTTTCAGGTTCCTGCCCACCTTTTGCAGGTAACGGATTCCAGATTTTAGTTATATATGAAGAATTTGAGTAAATATTAGAATCGTTGCTTACAATATGAGCCAGTTTTTCTGCACCAATGTTTCCAATAGTTCCATTTCCCAATCGATATATCGCTTTAAACCGTTTACCGGATATCGGCATGGCTCCATGAAAATTATTACCGAATCGTAAATGTGCTACTCCATCCGATTCTATTTCAACCACAAAATGTTTGGAATCGTGGTTACTATTCAATAAATCGCGTTTAGCTTCCCATATGGAATTATCATTTTCCTGAATAAGAATTATTTCAGGTCGTACCTCTGTTAAAGGCCATTTCATAACTGATTTTGCAGATGGGAAGGGTTGTTGATGTTTGTAAATAGCAGTATGAGTAAGAGGACTAACTGTTAAAACAGGACGATAACGAGGTAATGAGACCTTATTTTCAGGAGTTTCACAAGGTTCTGAATCAGTTAATGATTTTTGAGAAAGGATTGGATTAGCAGCGGGCACAACATAAGGTTTTAAAGAGTATGCTCTATTACTATCCACCCAGGTTAGCCCATGATCAACCAGAACGATGTTGCCGAGGGCAATACTCACATCATTGTAATGAACATTTCCATTGCATGAAGATATGCATAGCGGGAAAGGTAAAGCATCATCAATGTGCCATTTTATTTCTGTTACCGGAATGGAACCATCGCCCGGTGGTGAACTAAGCGGAGAAGGTAGGACTGTTGATCCGATAGGATCGAAGGATAAATTAATTTCTGTCAGACGTACAGCATGTCTGTGTGAAGGGTCAGCGTCTTCGGTTGCTCCTGTTTCAGATCCTTTCACCTCAGTAAATATCAGAACATCTCCAACTTTCAGATTACTAAGATTTCCCAAAAGTGTTGCAGCAGTGGCTCCTTTAGGCAGGCAACACTCTTTTTCACCCCAGGTATAAAATTTTATAGTGTTATGTTCACTATAAAGTTTGCTGTTATGCATAAGTTCAAAAAACTGAACATCCTCATGCAGAATATCTTCATAATCTTCTGAATTATAATTGATAACAGTTGATTTTTCCGGAATGTAAGTAACAAATTTCGTTTTTGACATACCTTGCCCACTTTGCAAGTTGATGTTGTCTATTGCAGGATTAATAACTATTTGTACCCAGGCCCTGGCATTACAACCGTCATGCATGTAATAATCAACCAGTCTTGCATGGCGTTTTACAGATATTCTTTTTCTTGCAGTTCCGATATAAGCTTCTGTCGCGATAGCATCCTGTTGATAACTCAGATGATCCCCAACATAGGCAAGTAATTCCACAATGGTTATGCCCAAATTTGCCGGACTGCTTTCCTGCCAGTCTGGTAACAACAGCGACAGCCTGTCAAGCATTATCTGACGAAAACTATTATAATCTTTTGCCAGATAATTGATATCTGGAATTTCATCTGGTAATGTGGTACACTCGTTCGTTGTTTTACAATCAAAATTGTTTGGACAAGATACTTTAAAAGAAAATTCTACTGATGAAAGCACTGGATCGAAGCCGTCCGGTGGTGTTTTATGCTGTAAATTTTTTACAAGTTGAAGTTTATAAATTGAAAAATCGCCTGTTGAATGAACTTTTACTTTCAGGATTTTTGTCAAATCTCCTATTGGTGATGACAATGGAGGTGATGTTGGAGGAGACTCTGTCAAATAAGTGTTTACTTCTAACACTTTAATATTAGTAATTCGTTCACCACCTTCAATAATAATATTCTCTTTTGTAAGCGCTAAAGATGAAATATCTTTTATAAAATGAACCAGCAGATTTGTCTGGCGAACCTCAGGTGGGTCTGACGGATTATCCAAAACCTCTATAAAATCAATTCCGTTAAGCCACGGATGCTCTTTTACCAGTTTTCGTCGTTCTTCACTACAGCACTTATAAATCATAAATATTTATTGTTTTACAAAAGTGTAAGTCGTTTCTTTTTGTGTTGTCCGAATAATATATCGTATTGTAACCTGTAATATGGTATCCTGGTTTTCAACTACTACTTCCTCTACTTCTATAAGATCACCCAACCATTGTTGAAGTTCACCCTGTATCAAAAATTGGGCTGTTGTGGCCAATTCATCACTGTTTGGTTGAAAGAGCAGTTGTCTTAATCCACACCCAAAAGTTGGTCGGTTCGGACGTTCTCCGGGAATAGTAAAGAGAACCATTTCTATCATATCCTTTATATGAGCCTCAGATGCTGATGAGGTAGTTTTTCCCTGGTTGTTATACTGGTATGGAAATCGGATGTTCAATTGTGGTGTTTTTGGGTATAAACTACTGTGGATATTTTTATTTACATTCCGGTTACCCGGGTTTGTGTAACAGAAATTATTAAAGGAGTTCCATTTGGCACACAAATAGCCTGACTATCTATTAACAAGACTGGCATTCCGTTAGAGGTAATACGTGTGGCTCCACTTACCCACTGGGCTGTTACACAAGGAAGTGGAACACCTGCAGGAGTGGTGAAAGGACATCCTGCAATAGCATATGGAGCGGGCTGAGTAACTATTGGCTGACCACTGACCATTACTCGTGGATTTGGCGAAGTTGGCTGAGCCTGACCTGAGTGAGCACACATAACCGTGGCTCCTACATGTAATAAAAATCCTGGCATATTTTTAAAATTATGTTATCACCAGTGCCCCATTGTTGATTGTTACAGTAGGCCCTGCCATTACAATGCTTGCTCCTTTGCCGTTCTGAATATAAATTCCTGTATCATTCACTATTATTGAAGCTCCGGTTGTACTTTTTAACATTACTCCACCAGTGGGACCCGGAAGATCGCTAATTACTAGGGCATTTTGTAAAGTTGACTGAAAAACAATGCTTGGATTAGCCGGATTACCTGCCAGGGCCAGTGCCGGAACTTCTGCTGGTGAACCCCAATAGCCGCCGACCCAAACAGGATAGTCAGGATTGCCCTGTTCAAATTCTATCCATACTCCTGATCCTATCTGCGGGACAGCATATGTACCCATCTGCTTTCCTGCTAAAGGCAAACATGGTATAGCCCAGCTTGACAAAGCAATATTTGATATGTCAGGAACCATTACCTGTATTCGGCCTCTTTGTAAGGGATCAATGTTATTTACTACGGTTCCTCTGTATTTTCCGTAAAAATTTTTTGATTCACTCATACTGGTACTTTTGAAATGGTTGACAATACTCCGTTTCTGCTTAATTCAAAGTCTTGTTTATATTCTCCACGTTTTATTTTGTGTGTAACACTGCTCACGTAATATAAGCCATTATATGCTGCTCCTGCTCCGCGAACTCCTACCAGTTTTCTGGCTTTAAGTATTCTACCATATCTTAATACGTCAAGGCTGCCATTTGCAAATAGACAATCGGAATGTTTTGAGGCATAAGCCAAACCATGAAGAGCTGCATTTAGGGGTGAAAGTTTTGCCGTATAATCCAGAAATTTTATTTTAGGTGGTATTGGAGGTATTGCCCCCAAAGGAGGATTAAGTGGTGTTATGTCAGGGACAGGAATCGGGAATGATACTTTTGTTTCTTTATTCTGAATAAAAACTACAGGTATTTCCTTTTGTTCTTTATCAAAAGTAAAGTCCAGTGATTCAACATTAGTGTGTGCATCCATATTTATGTTAAGCGCCGGTTGAGGATTGCCTACTTTTATTTGTGGTCCCCAGTATGCTTTGCTGGTTCCGGGAGTCGGACCGGGATCCATATAAAAAATATACCCGGCTTCATCAGCAAGCATGCGAATATAGTTCAGATCGGTTCCTTTTTGTCTTAAAATTCGCATTATTGGAATGGGGATGTCTTCAATAATACTGGGAATTACCATTGGAATAATACCTAAAGCCGCATATTTGGCCAGCATTAGCAATACCCTTGCAGCAGGAGGCATAGCAGGATATGGTATTCCATCCAATTCAATAAGGTCCATTACCGCAGATAAATCTTTTCCCGATACAGTGAGGATTTGCTGACCGGGTTCACTTCCGGAAGATATCTGATGATGAAGTATTACGCCATCTATCAGTACTTCTGAGTTGCCATTCATTGTTACAACTATTACGGTGCGAAGAACCGGTATCATACTGCCGCTAGTTACCAGAAACAAGGTATGTAAAGGTGAATTTTTATGCAGTTTAAATGACATCTGAAATCCGCTTTGTGTAGTACCAGAAGTAGTTGTTACTTCAATATTGATCAGTGCATCCAATACTTCCCTGGATACCGCAACAGGTATTACAGGACCAATCATTAATGTGAGATGTATACCTTTAACCATTATTATTACCGGGAATTCCTTCGGGAAGAGTTATCCGTATTTTATTTCCAATGGTTTCCACCAATTCATTAGGCCTTATCGCACTATTTGCGTCACATATTTTCCAGAATTGCTCAGGATCACCGAAATATTCATTTGTCAGGTTATCAAGTCGCTCGTTTTCTGTAACAATATGTTCCTGCAATAATTCAAATTTATCAGGTTGAGGTAAAAAACGCCTCTCAAGGTAGACTATTTCATCTCCTGCGTCATTTTCATACGTATTTGTCTCAATACCGTGATAACGGCTTGTTTCCGGAAAAGCTGTTTCTTTTAGTGAAGTTGATTGTAAAAAAGAAAATGGATCTGTCATATTATTTTATTTATACCAAAATCGCTTAATTGTCCGCTTGTCATCATTTTCGATAAGCGTTCTTTATTTTGCTGATAACTCATATACAAGCTGCCACCAATATGATCAAAACCAAAATCATCTATTGATAGTACACGCATTCCCAGACTAACTTTTGCCCTTATGGGATTTAAATTGATATCGAACGCATCATCAGTAATGCTGATTTCGGTTAGCCTGATAGGAATGATACGGTTTTTACTCCAGATAAACAGGGTAAGCGATGATTCCATGGGAGCAATTTCGAGTGTACCGGAGTTGGCAAGATTATTATTACTCATTATCTGGTTACTTGAAGGGTAAATAATGGTCTCAAGAGCGGCTATTTTGGGATGGATGCCCTCATCTACAGTAGTTTCGTTATTTTTTGGAAATTCAAGCTGATCGGTAGCATCAATTTCGGCATCCAGATTGATAGTTTCAACCGGTGGCCCGGTTAACCTAAGGGTCTCAGAACGGTCATTTTCAGCTCCTCCAATACTTTTTACCTGGAACGAACGGGAAAGAGACTCAGGATTGTACTGCAATGTTATGATTCTTTCAATTGCCGACGTAAGTACATTTATTAATACAATACCTCCTTTAACAAGTTTTGGGGAACCAGGGAAGGTGGACATTAGTATACTCTATTTTTTTTGGAATTATTCAGAATCATTTTATACTGATCCCAACAGTAATTATAAAAGTATAATTATTTATAGTTCTAAAATTTTACTGTGAATGAAACACCTCCTCCTATTTCACTACTGAAATCAGTAATTAGAATTAAGTCTAATTCGAAGGAAGGACCACCGGGTCCGGTGGACATTGTTAATCCGCTGGTTATTTTTTTAGCCAAATCCGGTGCAATATTTGTAGAAAATATTCCCCAAACAGCTCTTGCAAATTCTCCCTTATCAGTCTCTTGCCATCCTGAAGGAACTTCCCCAGTAAGTACCTGATTTATAATTTTAGCACGGTTTAATGATTCTTTTAAAACATCGGGATGGCCTGAAAACAATCTTGTTTGCAACTCAGAAGCTTCTGGTAACTTTGGAAATCCTAATCGTAGTCCCAGACTGAAACGTCCTTTACTAAGGAATGGTATTGGAATTCGTGAAGGCATTTCCGGACTTTCCTCCTCTTTTTTAGTTGCTGGTTTAAGCCCCTTCATTAATTTATCGGGAGGAATACTCATTTTCTGTTGATTCCTCTTTTTAGCTCTATCTTTTTTATTCTCATCTTTTTTCTGCAGATGAAATTTTGTTGATGCACCTCCAACCAACTCATGAGAAATGTTTTTTCCTTCAGTTACTTTTTTCATAGCAATTTCAGCTCGTTTTTCAGTTTGCGAGGTTGTTTCATACCTGGTATTTTGAACAACATGGGCTAATTCATGTGCCAACAATTCTTTCCCTTTTCTGGTTGCCGGTCGATACTGCCCTTGACCAAAGACAATATGATTGCCAGATGTATATGCTTTTGCATTCAAAAATTCAGCAGAATTCGATATTGATGAATCATCATGCACACGAACATCTTTAAAATTAAAGTTGAATCGTGAATTCATATCATTCATGGTATTTGTATCCAACTGTTTTCCACCTGAAAAATTCATTGAGTTTTTCTGATTTTCAGATTTTAAAAATCCAATATTATTTGATTTTAGCTGATACTTGCTATTCCTTAATATATTAGGAAGGTTGGTATGCAAAGAGTAATTATTTTTTTTCAATTTATTACGATACATTGATTAAAATCTTATTTCTGCACCTGTTAATATATTAATCTTGGTTGGATCATCTGATTTATAATCTCTAAAAACCACACCCTTGATTTCAAACGACAATCCTGTAGCTGAATCATACATGCGACACAGGGCTCTACCTTTGCCATCTCAATTAAGGTGACTTACATACTGGCGCGTGAGGGCAGAGGGGGCATGCATTCTTAAGTAGTACTGGTTCTGTTCCCCCCTTCATATGCGGTTCATGCTGTCGTGGCAGTTTCGCTTTTTTTCCAGTCCATAGCGTTTCTTCCATCATCGCTTTAAGTACATCGCCCTTCGGTTCAACCGCACCCTTTTCTTTAAAGAAGTTATACATCTTTGTGTGGATGTTGTCGTCAGGCGAAAGTTTTTTCCCAAACTCAGCCCCAAACTTGTTGCTTGGCATGTCCTCGATCGTGTATGCACTCCCGACAGTGCCACGCTCGCCTTTTTGATCTTTAGTGAGTTCGGCCATTTGTTTTTTTATTTTTTCTTTCTGTTCTTTAGTCGTTATAGGGGGCATTCTAAATGGTGCAGCCCCGAATTTTTTCAATAACCGAGGATCTGTAAATCGCTTTTTGAACAGCTCGCGTTCACGCTGCTGGCCCTCTTCAGTTTGTTTAGCTAATTTCATTGCAGTTGGTATAAATGGCCTTTCTATCCATGTAAGATTTTTATGAGCATAGGCAGCGGCCGCCGTGAAGAAGAAGTGCCCCATATCAATCCATCCCCCCTTGCAGGTATACACAAACGCATTGGTTGGAGCGTCCTCTTTCTTACCAGGATGGAATGCTTCCCCCAGGGCTAATAAAGATCTCAGTTGTCGCTTGGATATATATAATGAACGTGCTCTCGAACGAATTATTTTTGGTAATAAATAACGACCAAGAAAGATACCGCCAACAATTCCCAGAACACCACCAAAAAGAGCACCGAGGCCGGCACTCAAAGCACCACCAAGAAGAGCCCCGAGGCCAGCACCCAAACCACCACCTAAAAGACCCCCAAAAATACCACCTAACAACATGCCAGGCTTTCGACCTTTTTTCTTACTAACAGAATCTAAATCAGGGGCTAGTTTCCCCATTTTTACCGGGCCTCTTTTTTTATTGAGTGCCTTCTGTTTATTGAGAACTTTATTTATTTTGTCCAAGACATGACCCGCTGACCTAACGCCTGTCCCCTGCACTGCCCTTTGAATGACAACAGGTTGATTAGATTGCATTGTACGTAATTGGCCAATCTTTGCCCCAGTCCGGTGTGAGTAGTTTACTCCGCTTTGCTGTAAAACATGAGTTAACTCATGTGCAAGTAACTTTCTTCCTTTTGGTGCATTAGGTTGATAATAATTTCTGTTAAAATATATATCACGATCTATTGTAAAAGCTTTTGATTTTATGCTATCATTCAGTTCAGACGATTTATTATCCGCATGAATCCTTACATCTTTAAAACTGGTTCCAAATCTGTTTTCCATGAAATTCAATGTATCGGCAGGCAATCGCGCTCCTTTGCCACGGGTATTATTAATTTTTCCGGTTATACCTGGACCGATATCCTTTGATCCGGGTTGTACGGTTTTCATCATGATTTCTTCATCTTCGTCATCAATTTCAGGGAAAAAATCCATATCAGTTTCATCATCCTCTTCTTCCACCTGTCTTTGAATTAAGGGCGTAATTTGATGTGAGATAGATTTCGTTTGCAGCAATTCATCCTCGTCTTCCCCGCAGGTGGTACATTCTTTTCTTTGTATAACAGGGGTACTCATTATGGTCTCTGCCACCCGGTCGGCCTCTTTTTCATATTTATCGCCCGGAGTATTAATTTTCAGTTTCGTCTGTATGGCCTCCGGACAGGTATGACATACCCCACCAAAGGGACAATGAGCTGGGCCGGACAAGGAAAGGGAACAGGATTTTTTGAATGATGAATTCTCTACCTTAATATGGCCAAAGTTGTGGTTTAATGGACTGTTTGATGCATCATGGGCATCATTAGCAGGTTCCGGCGTAAATATCTGGTCAGATTGCTTTTTACCGAATATTGATGGAAATGTTGTTGAAGTCTTTTTATTAGATTTCGAGAATTTCCGAGAACTCATAATTGTATATAAATATCTTGTATTATTGCTGGTTTCACTGATCTAGCTTTCTTATCTGATGTCAAATATGAACTGACCTTATGTTACGTTATTATTTTGGTGGCGATGCTACCCTACCATACCTTTCGCTTAATTCTGTCAGATGTGTAGACGTGTTTCCTAAGTTTTCCTCGAATCCAATGTTTTCCGACGTGGTCTTCAATTTGTTATTTCGAGCCACTGAAGCTAGGTAACTCGATCCCGATTCGCACACCCACTCCCCACAACTTTCTTTTACTTGCGTCTTCTAATCCAAGGGTTGAACCACCGAAGGCCTCAGCAGAGGCACTAATGCCTGGTTTGAACCGGTAACCGGCGTAGCCACCGGCCTTTAAGTACATGTCCCAAAGGCCGGAAGTTTCTGGGCCACTAATGGGCTTTTCGAACGCTGCCCCCGCTTCTCCGAAACCCCCGGCGATTAATCCACCCCGACGGATGTCGTTGCGGTATTCGAACCCAAACCGAACTCCGGCAAGGAATACGCCCGAATCGGGGCCGACAATTGCCGTAAGATGGGGTCCACCCATCCAAGCGATTTTTGCCACCTGGTCACTGCTGAAACCCCATTCAGAGCCGGCAGTGATAGCCAGTCCAGCACTCTTACCCAATCCTCCTACTCCCAGACCGTAGGTAAATGGTCGTTTTTCCCACCTCGGTGGCACACCAAATGCCCGTACGTCCAAGTGGTGCTGCAATTCTGCAAGTTGTTTCGAACTGGGCTTGATCGGCCAGTCAAGATCGGTCCTTTTTTTCTTAGGTTTTGCACCCTTGCATGCTCCCTTGCGCCACTGCGATAGGATATCATTCAGGTAGATGCGCTCCATCTCCTTCCACTTTGCAGACGTGAATTTGAAGGTATCGCGGACATAGGTGTCGACCTCGCTGCAATCGCAAGAACAGCGCAGGGTCGTGAGTGCTCCACAGATGCTTTCACCTTCGCTTTCTACGTATCCAACGATTGCATTGCGAAGTGCGCTCGGCGCCGAGTCAAGTCCCCTGTTGACTGGTGTCGCGTATCGATAGACTAGCGGAAATTCACTAAGGATTGCGCTGAGTTCGCTAAGTTGCCATGAGACATTATACTCGGCTCCAGTGTCCGGATTCTTGACCACTACAGTACTTCGTGTGCAAGCGCCACCGGGTTCATCAGGATGGGTGGTGGCCGTGTTGTATCGATGGTGTTGGAGTTCGTGCTCGAGTAACCCAAGCGCCACCCTCGAACGCCATTCACCCCGAGGCCACGTTACCGAGCTACCCTTTTTGAAGACTGGGATTCTGTCCGCTTCGGGGTTTTTGTAAAAATACTCCGCCTGTTTCTCCAGTGTGTCTGTGACGATGATACACTTCTTCTTGGTGTCACCCTTGTATGGCTTACCGAGCTTTGTCGGCAGATAAGAGGAACATGTAGCCAGTTTGCCGCCGGACGCCATGTACAGATCTACGAAAACACCGTGGACTAAGTCCATCTCGAGTCCCGCCTCTTTGCCCAAACGCTCGAGGTTGACAGCCTGTCGTCCATGGATTGCTTTCTCTTTCTTTTTCTCTTCCGGTGGCTTCTTCTTCGCCTCCTCGCGTGCCTTTCTCTCCTTCTTGCCTACCTCAATGCTATACCCTCCGGGCGAACCTGAAATACTGCCGGTAGCCTCTACCGTTGGCATGGAGGTTGGTTTCGATGCGGGACTTGGTGTCTTCTTGGCTCCGCCTGTGCAGACTTCGTGATCAGCTATGCACTTGCGCTGAATCAGATCGCCACTATCGATGTAATGGACCCTCGGCTGCTGCTCAGTATTTCTGCCTGATAAAAAGGATTGAGGCAAACGCTGTGCCTCACCCTGATGCACAACGTGCGTTAACTCATGCGCAAGCAACTTTTTTCCTTTTAGCTCGTTTGGGCTGTAATATCCTTTGTTAAAATAGATATCCTGACCAATCGTGAATGCTTTTGAATTTAATCGATTATTCAGACCAGCTGACCTATAGTCTGTATGAACCTTAACATCACTAAAGCTTGTTCCAAAGCTGTCTTCCATATAGTGCCGTATTCCCTCCGGTAATCCGGATCCCTGACCCCGTGTATTGTTTATTTCCCTCGAAATACTATCAGTAGCTGTCATCCTTGGTCTGGGTGATACACCTTTCATTATTATTTCTTTATCTTCCTTAATAAAATCCGTTTCTTTTTCTTCGTAATCTATTTGTGGCTGAATTAAAGGTGAGATAGGGTGTAAAATGGGTTTTCTCCGGATCATTCTTTCTGTGTCATCTTCTTCGTCACACGTAGGACAGCTTGACCGTTGAATTACATTTTCAGGTATATTCACTAATGATTCAGCAATTCTGTCCGCTTCCCGCTCATATTTGTCATCACTTTTTCCTATTTTCAGTTTTGTCTGTATGGCTTCCGGACAGGTATGACAGGCACCCCCATATGGGCAGTAACTTTGTTCAGGAAAGGTATACCCGCATGACGGCTGATTCGCTTTGGGTTGTATGGTTGAGATACTGGCAAAATTATGAGCCATACCGGGTGTTTTATTTTCTGCATTTTGTTTTATATCAGGATCAAACGAAGAATTCCCCCTATTAATCAGATCAACTACCTGAGAAAAAGTACGCTCTTTTTTAATTTCCGCTTTGCTAAAGTCTGTCATTGCTTATTGCAGAATAAATATTTTGAGCGACCTGGTTTCCAATTAATCCTGCATTACTGTTAGTCTGGGTTTTGATATCACCCAGGTTTATTTTGCTAATATCCCTATTTTCTTTCACAGAAGCAGGGATCCCATTTTCATTGAAAAGACGGATTAATTCATTTTGAACAGAATTGCGAATTATATTTCGGTCAAAAATTGAAAATCCTTCAAGGATCAATCTATCAATGTTTAATTCTATTGAATATCCCATTACCAGGTACTGTTTTCAATGGTACTCATAGGTTTCTCGAGCTTTGTATATTCATATCGGGACGCTCTTTCAATGTGTTCCATTTTTATGGCGCTATTGGTTTCAGCTGCTATGAATGCGGCATTTAACGCAATATTCCGGATATTACCTCCGGTTATATTCAGTTTTGCCAGTTTTTTAACATCAATATTTTCAATAGGAGCGGCCGGAGGAAACATTTTGCGCCATATTTCACCCCTTTGTTCTTCATCGGGGAAAGGAAACTGTACTATAAAACGTATTCTTCTTAAAAAAGCCTTATCCATTGCAGATTTCAGGTTAGTTGTCAGAATTGCCAGTCCACGGTAAGCCTCCATTCTCTGCAAAAGGTAACTTACTTCAATATTTGCATACCTGTCGTGACTGTCCTTTACCTCACTTCTTTTACCGAACAGGGCATCGGCTTCATCAAAGAGAAGCACGGCTCCGCCTGCTTCAGCAGCATCGAATACTTTTTTCAGATTTTTCTCGGTTTCACCTATATATTTATTTACAACCTGACTTAAATCTATCCTGTACAGGTCAAGCTGCAGTTCCTTTGCCAGAATTTCAGAGGCCATGGTTTTACCTGTTCCGCTTTCACCAGTAAACAACACGCTGATACCGAGACCCCTTGTATTCTTATTTGCAAATCCCCATTCTTCATAGACTTTAATTCGTTGTTTAACGTGGAATGTAATTTCGAGAAGTGTTTGTTTCTGAAATTCAGGAAGCACAATATCCTCCCAATCTGCTGCCGGTTCAATGCGTTGTGCCAGATCATCGAGACGAGGCCGGCATTGTTTGCAGCATTCCTTCCAGATAATTTGTTCCAGATTTTTGTCCTTTGAAAGATTAAGTTTTTTGTTTTTTCTAATTATATCGGTTGTTTCGTATATACTTTGTGTGCTTAAATTAAACTGCGATACAATCCTGGAGAGTTCACCATCTAGTTTAACTGCATCTATTCCCAGTTGCTGCTGCCAGAGTATGAATTGTTCTTCTGTGGTAGGTTTGTTTACATTAAAAACATATTTTTGCCTGTTCAGAACAGGGGACCAGTGCTGACATCCTAAAAATAGTAATCCATTTATATTTTGACAAAATTTAATTATCTTTTGCAACCGGGTATTGTCATTTGTATCAACATCACTACATTCCAGAAACAGTGCGGTTGATCCCAGGTATGCCTCACGGTTCCACAATCTGGTTAATTCTGTTATATCTTTTATAGTATCAGGAATTGAATATACAGACATTGTGTAAAGTAACAATTCTGAAACCCTGCATACTTTTGAAGCAATGTGCAGTTTATCATGCAAATCATTACCTGAGAGCTGAATAACCGGTAAAAAATTATTATTATCTGATCCGGACAATATATTTAATATATGATTAGCCAGTTCATTTTGCGATGGTACCGGTTCAATTTGTTTAAGATAAATATCTGTAATACCTGATAATGTTTCGTTGATTTGTGGCAAACCAACAATGTAGTTTAGTATTTGTTCATCAATACTGAATGTACTTTTAGTAATGGATTGCTTATGAATCACTTCAATTAAACGCCAATAACGCAACGGTGAGTTTGGCGTGATAGCATTCCAATGAGCTTCTGGTAAAGCAGCAAGAGCGAGACTGAACGTTGGATTAAAGTAATTTTTTTCTCCCTGAATGGATGAAACCAGCGTTTCAAATTCAGAGTCCAGTTCGATACCGGTGGCCAATAACAGTAAATTTCTTTCAAAAGAGGAGAGACCGAAAGTAGAGCATAATATATCGAGTGCAGCCGGTGCAGGCATTTTTTTATTAGCCATATTTAATTCTTTCCAAGCTTGGGCAGAATATTCGTCGTAATTAAAATTGTTAATTTTATTACAAGAATTTTTATACCTTTCCAACTCAACCCTGACAGTTTTTATCGCTGCCATCAAGTATTGCTGGTTTGCCTCGTACCAATTTATCAGATTTTTCTTACTCAATTGATGGTTATGTTGGGTTCGAAGTAATATCCTGTTGCATCGCGGGCTCCAAGAGGACTTTCTGCACCATCAACGCGCAATCTTAAGATGTAAGTGCCAGCTCTTACGTCTTTAAAAGGAATTGTAATGATGTTGGATGAAACCGGCGGGCTTAAAGGAGATACCAATGGAGCATTGAAACTATAAGCACGTAACTGGTCAGCTCCCGCCGCAGGATTATACTCATTTAAAAATAATATTACTTTTTGCTTTTCACCAATTGCCGGATTAACCTGGATTTGAATATTCCCTGATCTTAAATTATTATTTACGTGAGGATTCAGAACAGAAGCAGATATTATATTTGGACAAAGTACAAAAGGTTCAATATTTGATTCTGCTGATCGAAGCAATTGGGGTGGACTTCCTATTAAGGTTTTATGTGCTATTTGTAAAGCCTGAATACCTGCTGATATGTTGCTTGGTATAGTAAAAATTATTTCTTCATATTCAATAATATCCAATATTTGTACCGGAATATCATTTAATGTAACTTCAACATTATTGGAATACAGATTTTTTCCTTTGACAACCACCTGGTATCCGCTTAAGATCTTTTGGTTTTTAAGAATGGGGCTGGTTGGATCTTGTCGGGATAGTAAATTTTCAATTATAATTTGGTTATAAGGAAAGGAATGAATTTTCCGGCCATCATTTCCGGTACTATCTTCTCCGGCAACCGGCAATGATGCTTTGGTTGATAATTCATTTTCGATTAAAACCACGGTAACTATATAAGCTGCTGTGGGACGATACTTAGCCTGAAATGCAGCCCAAAGTTTTGATATCTCTTCAGTGTTTATTTGTTCCGGTGTAATTTTTATTAATTCGGACTGATTGGCCAGATTGGAAGATGCCAGTGCTTGCAAATCATTTGGTAATCCTCCGGCAGATCCGGCACTTGCCGGAAGTAATGAAAAACGTATTGCTTCACGATCCAGTATAGGTGTTTCATGGAACAATTGCATGCCATATCCCAGAAGAATTTCTGCATGTAATTCGCTTGCACCGTATGCTGTAAGCAAATAATGAAGATTCAGAGCTAAAGGAGGATTACTTAATCTCTGGCCTTGAGCATTGCGGGAGGGAAGTTCTGTATTATTCCAACCTAAATTGGGACTTACACGGTACATAAAAAGATTGAGCTGACTTTGACCAGTGGCTGATACATCAATACGATCCGGTGCAAGGGCGGTTACATTAACATTTCCACCTGTTGCACCTGATACATTTTGATCAATTAGGCCATTGTTTAACAGATCTTTTAATACGTGGGTTACAGATGCAATAGCAAGTGCAGTGCTCATTCTAAAATTTATTATTTACTATTTTCAAGGTAATCACTGAGGGAGATTTTCGGGTGATATTCTTTAGCTGGTTTGTTTACAATTTGTTTTTCAGATGAAACCGCTTTAATTTCAATTCTCCCAATGTTTATCCTGATAATCTGATGGTCTCCTGTATTGACTTTTTTTTTCGGAATTTTTAGAGGATTAATGTCAGACAAATCAGAGGATAAATCTAATGTTGATATCTCTGTTTTTTTAAAGTTCTGATCCGAATCGGTCACACTATTATCCTGAGAGTGTATCCCTTGGTTTTTATTTGTTTCGTTTAAATAATTTTCTTTTTTTTTGAAAGGTCTCCTGATTTTAAGAAATGTTTTATTTTTTTCAGGAATTTTGATTTGATGAACGGAAGACGGAAAGACTTTTTTTTCTGCTGATAAATCAGAATTAGAAATCTTTTTTACCCGGTCTTTTTCTTTAAGATCAGATTTGCTTATTGTTTTCGGTATAAGATTATCATCGGTCTTCTTTCTTAAAATATCAGAATCTGTGTTTATTTTAATATTGCTTCCGTTAATAATAAAGGACTTATCTGAATTTTTAAATTGATGTTCAGATGATGCATTAAATGGTTCTTGTATTTCTTCAGTTACATAATTATTAAATTCGATCTCCTTTTCTTGTTTAACATCAATTTTTTTATCTTTATGAGATTCCCTTTTTAATTTTAACTTTTTATCATTATTAACTGAAGGTAAATCTATGTTTTTCTTCAAACTTTGCTCATTTATATACTTTTTTTCTGTTAACTGGGATTTATCATTTTCTTTCTGATTTATTTCATCTTTTTGGTTAATTATGTCTTTCTTTTTCTCATCAATAAAATTATCATTTGATATTTTGGAATTTGAATACTTATGTTGCCATCCGTCTAAACTATTGTTATTTGCATATTCATTAATATTTGTTTCATTTTTTATTATTGAACGATTAGAAGGAAAATTAACCTGATTTTCAAAGATTCCATTAATTCTGGGTTTTACAACATTACTTTCCCCTTTATACCGCATTATTATATTTTGAATATAATTACTCATGCTTCTAAAATTTCAAGATATGTTTGCCGGCGAATCGACGATAAATTTAAAATCTCTTCCTCACTCCATCCAAAATTTGTAGCAATTATGCCAATTTCTCTTAAAACATGATAGGCCCACGCATTTGTTTCATCCCATAAATAACTGATAATATCAAACGTAATATTCCATATGTATAAACAATGCGGACAAGTTAAAGATATTTGTATATCAGCATGTTTATCCTCTATATTCATTTGTTCTGATATTGAATTGACAACTTCTTCCGGCAATTTTTCAATTTCAAGAGATTTTCTTTTATATTTAATATCATGAATACATTCGGATAGTATATACCTATATACATCTTTTTTATTATTTGCTGATGATGCATTAATTATATCACGTGTATTTGGTAATCGAAAAGTAATGAAATAACTGCCTTTTTTTAATTCATAAGTTTTTTTAAGTATCAGTTCGGATAATTCCGGAAGCATAAAATTATCGATATTCATTTCCCATTCTACTTTTTCTTCACAGGATGGGCAGATAGCCAAATTAGAAAAATACGGGCCAAAAATCGATTCCCGAAGTTTTAATAAAATACTATCGCGTTTTCCAACAGGTAACAATGCTGCCTGTGCAAGATTAAGAGAGGGTAATGCCTCACACAGTAAATTCATAGAAAACTGAAGGGGAGACTGGACTTGTCCAATTTCCCATAAATCCAATAACTGAGCCTGTGATAATTTTAACACCTATCAGATTTCTTAAAGATGAGTAATGAATTCGAAATCTTACCTTGATTATCGAAATCTAATTAATCGGCAGGTTCAGTGAACGAAGCTTCGGTAGGTTCAGTTACTTCATAGTCGCGTTCCCATCCTTCATTCTGAAGGGTAAGGGTTTCTATAGCTACTGCATTTCCGCTAGCATCGAGTTCCGGTAATGCCTGAAATTCTGAAACCCAGCAACGATAGACCTTGTAAGCAATAGCTTTTTGACCGGCTTCGTTGTACATTTCAATGATAATGTCTTTTCGAAAATCTTTTAACGAAACTTCCGAACCAAGACCACTTCCAAAATTCCAAACCTTGTTGGCCCATTTTTCGAATTCGGTGTCATGCGTTACACCACGCTCAAGGGTAATAGGTTCGTATTTTGTTTGTCCGGGACTTTTACGTACTGTGCTCGGATCACCACCTTCACGATGCTCGACCGCCTCGGTAGATCTTTTAAGTGTTCCTATTTTACTTACTCCTGCCACATATTTACCATCCCATTTTATACGGAATTTATAATTTTTATATGGGTCAAAACGTTGTGCATTTACTGTGAATTGTGCCATATTTTTATAATTTATGATTCTATTTTACCTGTAAGTTGTTGAATTTTAATAAAGACGAATTCGGCCGGTTTTAGAGGTGCGAAACCAACCAGTATGTTAACTTTTCCTAAGTTAATATCATTTTGTGTAGTGGTTTCACTATCACATTTAACCAGGTAAGCATCTTTCGGGCTTGATCCCTGAAATGCTCCCTGCCTGAACAAGTTATGCATGAATGCACCTACATTAAGCCTTAATTGTGCCCATAGAGGCTCATCATTGGGTTCAAAAACAGCCCACTGAGTACCTCTGTATAAACTTTCTTCAATAAAGAGAGCCATTCGGCGAACTGAAACATATTTGTATTCGTCAGCTAACTGATCGGCTCCTCTTAATGTTCTGCCACCCCATATTACAAGGCCTGTTATTGGAAACGACCTCAGACAATTGATGCCAAGGGGATTTAGCCGGCCATTTTCTTCATCATTAAGATTTACCTGTAAGCCCTGGATTCCATTTAATGCTGCATCCATGCCTGCCGGTGTTTTCCATACGCCTCTGTTTCTATCGGTTCTTGACATAACTCCTGCAACTATCCCACATGGTACAAATGTTTCCGTCTGATTGTCCCGTTCAGGATCAGATATAAGAACTCTCGGAAAGTATAATGCTGCATTTCTTGCATAATTACCAGATAATCCCAAAGTACTTAATCCAGCCTTGGCATTGGATGCTGCTGTAGCTGAAGATGCTCCCCATGCGGCCGGTGAATCAACAATTAACATAGCCCTTTCATCAGCGCAAAGTTTCATTGCTGCTTGATAAACTGAATTATCGGTATTACCATCTCGGGTTGCCGGGGGAATACATAATAAATTAAACAGGTCGGCCTTCTTTAAAGCATATATTCCTGTTTTTGCACTTTCGCTTCCCAAATATTCTATGCTGGTTAGATCGATTCCGTCACTTCCTCCGACAGATGAAACCGGCGTATCTATTGATGAACTGGAAGGAGGAGAGCCAGGTGCTTCCGTTTCGGCGGGACGATTTTGAGGCATACTGCCGCTTACGCTTACCAGCAATGAACTTTGTTTCAAAACGCGTGGTAAATAGCGCGGATCGTCTTCACTGACAGAAACATTTAAAAAACTTTCTTTTAATCCTCCTTCGATATCTTCGTAAATAATCATGTTAAAAAGATTTGTATCACTCGTATCTTTTGTATCATGATTAACAAGCACTTTTAATTTGCTTCCCCAACTACCGGCGCTAGATGCGACCAGGTTTAAAGTACCAAGGGGACTCCCTATTGTGGGCAATGATATGGTTGCAGCACTTGCACCATTTTCAATACGAACTATTATTGCTGAACTACCACCATTTAAATAGAAATCTTTTACAGCATAAGACATCATACTTTTTGTCCAGAGCCCACCAAACAGGCGTTCGAAATTGCTAAAACTGGTGATTAATGTAGGTTTATTTACCGGACCTCGTAATGTTCGTCCGATAAAAGCAGTTATAGATGTAGCGACACCTGTAATGGTACGTACGCTGCTGGGTATTTCTTCAATATAAACACCCGGATAAGTTGGTTGTGTTGGCATAATTACCTCCTATTTTATTGTTATTACTATTATTTTATTCAATGATAAATTTTTGTAATATTTGGTTCTTTGAATAATATTAAGAAGAATAAACTAGGTTGGAGATTAAACGACAACCTCAATTTGAAAAAGAAATATGAGAAAAAAATTAGTTAAAAAGTATCAATTACTTACAGCTCCGCCCCGTCAGTCCCATAGGATCAAATAAGATAAAGCTTATAGGCAGGATCTAACAATTGACAATTTCTAATAAATATTGTGGGATTTCAATCCTCATTTATGAGGATTTTTAAATGCATTACTCAATAATTTTTGCTTTAACGGCTTCTTTAATCAGCTCTGCAGTATTTTTTACGTTCAACTTTTGGATGAGATTTTTACGATGTGTAATCGCTGTTGTTTCACTGATATTAAGTTTATCAGCTATAATTTTAGATGAATCGCCATTCCCTATTAATTGTAATACCTCTTTTTCTCGATTAGTGATATTATTATTACATTCCAGCAGCTCATATTTTTGATGTTCAAATTCTTCTATAATACCTATTAAAATATTATACTTAATACTAATTGCAGAAGTTAAATACATAACATGCAGGCTCGTTCCTATATAGTAACCATTCTTATGCCTGATCCTGCAAATCAAGTCTTTTATTTGAATATTTTTAATTCCATATAGTTTTTGCTCTTTGGTTATAAAAATGTATGTTAACAATTCACATATAAGATCTGAATAATCCTCAGGATGAATAAAAGTTTTAAAAAACACTATTCCCTTATTTAGGTATTCATTAAAATTGTATCCAGTAATTTTCTTAATCGATGAGCTGAAATATTTGCACTTATCCGAATTCAGATCGAAAACAAAGAATGGGCTTTTTTCTGGTATTTCATTGCCACTAGTTAATTGAGACTTGTCAGAAGTTTTGTTATAATTTAAATATACAGTAGTAAAATATTCTCTATAAATTTCTTTCATAATGTAGTTATGAAATAATGCATTTCATAAATCAATACCGGTTGATTATTTCCACTTTTATCAGTCAGTATCTATAATAATACCCATCAACTAATTAAAATAAATTGAGTTTGTATACAATTATTATTTCTGAAATAATCCTATTTACTTTATCCAGAAAAAGTTGATTTTTATAAAGTGCATAATCTTATTAACTACGTTGGAAGTTAGCGTTGAAAACCAATTAACAGTAATGACTAATCAAGAAATACCATTGGAAGCTTACATCTAACCTTTGCGAAAACTAACAATTAACAAGTAAGCTTGTTCCTATCCCACTATTAGAATAAAATTAGCCTTATTTAGAGTCCAAATTAACTATTTTCTATTTAATTCAGTACAATTAAACTAAGTTTTTTATCTCTTTTATCTTTAACGACTTTTCTATATAAAGTCTTAGCAAAATGAAAACTTCATAATATAAGATATATCAATCAATATTCATCATATTAAAAAGTGTTAATCCAGCTTAACTTCATATCATTGAAATTTTCCAAGCACATGTTATTATTACTTATTATTAAATCCTTCCAACATAATTATATTATATAAAATATTACCAGATAAAATGACTGGGCTGCAAATAATTACAAGATTTTTATTGACTTTTTAATACCCATTTGAATATACCGTATAGCCAATATAATAACTCATATGATAAGGATAGTAAAAATACATTTTGTGTATGCCAAAGCACCTATTTTTCAGGAAGTTCCAGAAAATCTTAAGGAAACTCCAAATATGATTAGAATCTATTTGATTAACTTTCATTCATAAAATAATTTTTTATTTTCGTAGGCTTCATCGAGATAAGCACTATTTATGAAAGGTATTACTCAACTATTCGCAGCTTTTTTTTTATTTAACCTTTTTTCTTGTCAATCAGATACTCCGGTTGATAATATAAAGCCATTCCATCCACCCGTTAGTTATAAAGAAGCTACTATATGGGCCGACAGTATTTTAACACTCATGACATTCGATGAAAAGTTAACCTTAATAGGTGGCGACCGGATATTTTTTACCCAGGCAATTCCACGATTGAATATACCATCGGTA
>CAYMQP010000002.1:25302-49629 GCA_964392505.1 uncultured Bacteroidales bacterium | reverse complement strand
GTACGATCGGAAGCTAATCGAAATGCAGATAAACTTATTAAAGAAGCAAAAAATCCGATTGCCAAAGCAGCAGCCGAACAAAGTGCAAAAAAAATTCGCCAGGAAGGTGAAGAAAAGGCTCAGAAAATTGAACGTGAATCGAGCGAAAAGGCCGACAAGGTTATTAAAGATGCAAGAACCCGCACTGATAAACTATTAAAGTAAAATATCTTTTATAGAACTAAAATGGATTTAATTATATAGCGCTAGGTATATACTTATTGATATAAAAAATGCCGGAATAATACCGGCATTTTTCATATACTTCATGTATTTATTTACTCTTTCACAAATTTATGAACCGATACACCTTTGTCTGTAATTACTTTCATCATATACATACCCTTTGGCAAATTACCGGTATCAATCGTTTCCTGTAATACATTTTCAATATTCAAAACAACTCTGCCGTTCATATTAATAATTGATATATCGGCTTCGGTTTCCGATTCAATGTTTAACTGACCATTAACCGGATTAGGATAAAATTTAAACTTAGAATCAGCTATTTCATTTATATCTGTTACCAGGTGTTCGTATGTATACGTTACTAATGCTGCCTGGTTAGGATTTCCTTTCAGATCGGTTAGAGCGCCATCTGGAAGGGGTACGGTAACCAGACCAGGATTGTTAGCAGTTACTTCAATTGTAAATTCTTTTCCGGCTACCCACTCTTTCAGGTTATGGGCATCAGCATTGTCTAAAACGAAATCTTCTACGCTAAGTCCGGTAATTTCTTCATTGAATATTACAGAAACAATAACAGTTTCCTGGTAGGTAGTAACAACACCGGGATTCAGAATTACTTGTGGAGGTTTATCACCGGTAATAATTCCTTTATTGGGTGTTTGTTCGTATGCCCAGTCTACAATTATAGGTGATCCCAGATTAGTTGTTGTATTAATCCTTATCCAGCCATAATGCCAATTCGGCCCTATGTGAAATCTTACACCAAGATATTTAACTGCTCCGGTAAAATCTCCAACTGAAAAGCCATAATGATATTGCGTTTCATAAAGTCCGCCATAAGCGGTCATATAGGTCCAATTATATGAAAAACCATATGAGAGAACTGCGTAATATACTGGAGCATACGCAGCATGCCACCAATAGGATTGGCCGGCATTAATATTCACATTTTCGTCAAATGCCCTTGGGAAATATGTATAAGGATTTAGTAAAGCACTATTATAGGTAGTTGCGTTTCCATTGAGGACAAATGCATACCCAAATTTATAATATACATGTCTAAGACTTCCCATTGTTCCCGTTGTTCCACTCCAGTTATATAAATATGCAGCAAAATTGAAATCGACTACAGCATCATCATTCATATCCAGATCAAAAATCTCGGGAAGTGGATCAACAGGCCAGTTTTGTAGTCCTGAATACACAACCTGGCTGTTTGCATCGGGTGCTAAAGTTACCATTACTCCCGCTGCCGCAGTATATCCGGCTAAACGGGCAATTAATTGATTGCGTTCTTGGGTAGAGTTTTTCATTTTATGTATTTTAATGTGAACATTTATTATTTATGATAAATAAATATAGGCATTTAGTAACAATAATAAAAAATATTCAAAGACTTCCTGTTAACTAAAATCATTAACCTTAATAAATAGAATTCATACTAAATTAATATCAATGAAGAGCTGGATTAGTGGTGAAGAATAGAATAAATTTAAATTGATAACCCTGTGCTTACAAATTTAAAAGCTATTCGAATTTAAACTGTAAGGATCTGTTTTAGCTATAAATCATAATTGAGTTTAAAAAAAATGATCGTTCTATTATCTATCTGAAGGCGGTCATTTAAAATAATATTGAGTAACTATATCAGATTCTTTTCTCCTGTATTCGGGCCTTTTTACCAGTAAGATCCCTAAAGTAGAATATTTTAGCTCTCCGTACACGGCCTTTCTTATTGATATCGATTTGTTCGATAAAAGGCGATGCTATAGGAAATATTCGTTCTACGCCAATACTACCCGACATTTTTCTTACAGTAAAAGTCTCCTTAGGCCCTGTACCTTTACGTTGCAATACAACTCCACGAAAATTTTGTATTCGTTCTTTATTCCCTTCCTTAATTTTATAGTGTACGGTTATAGTATCGCCAGCTTTAAAATTGGGGAATTCCTTTCTTTTATCAAATTGTGCTTCAACTGCCTTCAATAAATCCATTGTAAGAAACTTTTATATCCTGAAAATTTCAGGTCGCAATATTACAAATATTTTTTTAATCATCACAAAAGAATCTATTCGGCTTAGCAATTTTTTCTTTGAATGTAAATACTTACCGGAGCTAGATATTAGTGTGTTGGTTTACCAGGGTATAAAAATTTATCCCCGGTTTCATTCACTATTGTCCTATACCATTCTTCACTATATCCGGGTTGTTCAAGACTTGGATTTTGTTCACCGTAAACCGGACTTTTAACATTCCCATCCATGAAACGGGTAAAAAGAAACCTGTAAAGCTGTTTCCATTCGTGAAAAGTTTTACTCCCTGCATTTACAGAAAAATCTGTTAGATAAGCAATGGCTTCCTCCTTATTTTTAGAATACAGTTGAAGTGCAACACTGTCAATAGTATGTATCTGACCAATATAGTTTGCTTCAAGTTCTGTCTGCTTTTCTTTGATAAAAGGTATCATATAATTGTACCGGGTATAGGCAAAGTTTGAGACCTGATTGAAAATCCAGAAGGCAGAACTATCGCTGAATTCCATCATAGATCCATTTCCTTCAGCAAAATTGGAAGGGATTTTATTTATCCCGCAATACATCGGAGTATACACTGTGCTATACGTATCGTCGACACCAAACCAGTGAATACCTCCAATTGGATCGGGAAGCCAGTTTCTCGACTGAGCTATAAATGAATAGCCTGTTTGCTGTGTTGAAATAGCTCTTTCATTAAAGTATGTTTTTCCATCAAGTTCCCAGGTAAGAGGACGCCAGCGGACTATACATCCAAAAGGACCTGCGCCTATATCTTTTGTCATGTCCATGGGAGTTCCCTGGAAATAATCACGCATTAATTCCATAACATCCTTAACCGATAATTTTCGATCGGGTTTTATCCATAATGGCATTCTGTTTTCCAAATTAATGCCCATAGCATAATCCTGGTATTGATCCATATAACTATTAACCTTCCTAAACCCTGACCATACCCTTGATTCGCACCAACGAGCACCTCCAAAATCCAATGGAGCATAAGCATCTGAAAATGAAAAGTCTTTATCCTTCCCTGTAAAATATCCTTTTTCGCGAGCAAAACTTATTACATCACTTGAATATATACAGTTTTCAGTATCGTTTTTCGGAAAAGTAGTAATACGTGCCTGGTTAGCATGACCACAAATATATCCATCCGGAATCCGTCGGGCTACCCATACAGCTCCTTTGTTCCCTACTCCTTTACCAATCATTTCCATTAACCATACTTCATCCGGATCAGATATTGAAAACGATTCACCTGTACTATAATAACCATATTCTGAAACAAGGTCGGTCATTATTTTTATTGCTTCCCTAGCCGATTTGGATCGTTGTAATGCTATATACATTAAACTACCATAATCAATTTTGCCAAGTGTATCCTGTAATTCAGTACGTCCTGTATAGGTTGTTTCCCCAATGGCTACCTGATGCTCGTTAATATTCCCAACTACCTGATAGGTATGGCTTACCTGTTTAATTTTTCCGAGATAATAACCTGTATCCCACTCATAAATATCAACTGAATCTTCAGCGGCATAATCAGCAGTTGGCCAATAATGTAATACACCATAAAGTACATGATCATCGGCAACATAGGTGATCATAGTTGATCCATCGATTGTAGCACCTTTAGTAATTAAAAAATTTGTACAGGTTTTCCCTTTAAGAAAAAAAGAAAATAAAAAAGCTGAAATAATTAAGATTTTTCGGTTCATATGGTAAATAAATTAAATTTTAATAAAAATAGATATTAATACAATATTAACTTACAATTCATCAATGATTAAATAATAAAAAGTGCTTTTCATCATTGATAAAGCCAACTTAATAAAAAGTTAATATTAAATTATTATCAATAGAAGACCAAATGTTTAATTTTGCATCGAATAAATAAACAATTTTACTGTTATCAGGTTCATATTAAAGTTAATGGAAATAGTAATTTTAGGATTAGTAAGTTTAGTTAGTAATTAGATTGTTTTAGTAGTTAGGGTTATGAGAGTGGGGATTAAACCCACTCTCATTATTTTATGGCATATGAACTGCACCACAAATTGAATTGCGTTTAGCACCGGTAACACTCGATAAACAATTGATTTCGTTTTTTAACCGTAGTAATCCCAAACATCCAAATACCAAGGCCTCTTTATACTTAATGGTCAGCTTAGGGGGTAAAATTACTTCAGCCTTCGTTCCCGATTTAAAAAGTTTAATAAGAAAACGATTCAAAGCTCCCCCTCCTGTTACCAATATATTCACTAATCCATGTCGATCAATAATCGCTGTAGTCTGATGTACAATATGAGCATATATTGTTGCCATCTGATCTTCGATGTTTGATTTATTATTATTTAAAACTGATTTAAATTCCGACGCAAGCCATTCTCGTGATAATGATTTCGGTGGTGTTTTTCGGTAATATTCAATAGCATTCAATTTTTCTAACAGAGTATAATCCACAATACCCTGTGCTCCAATTTGTCCGTTTTTATCATAGTCACAACCGCGCTTTTGGGCTAGTTCATTAATCACAATATTAACCGGACATATATCAAAAGCTATTCGCTTTCCCTTGTAATCGAATGAAATATTAGCAAATCCTCCTAAATTTAAACATGAGTCGTAATCGGCGAAGAGCAGTTTATCGCCAAGAGGCACAAGAGGAGCTCCCTGTCCGCCCAGAGCAGCATCCATCGACCGAAAATCGTTTACTACAGGAATTCCGGTACAGGCTGCAATATTAGCTCCATGTCCTATCTGAAAGGTATAGCCTTTATCGGGATTATGAAAAACGGTATGCCCATGTGACGCTATAAAATGAGGTGTAATTTTAGTTCGCGATATAAAGGATTTTACGATTCCGCCCAAAAAATCGCCATATTCCCTGTCCAATTTAATGAGATTTTCTCCACTGAGTAAATGGGCCTCACCAAGCCTTTTCTGCCAGAATTCGTTGTAATTTATTGTTTTAGCAGCCAGAATTTCGTGATACCAATTTCCTTTATGTTCTTCAAATAAACATAAAGCAACATCGATTCCATCAAGGCTGGTTCCTGACATTAACCCAGCAGCAATTATTCCGGATTTACTTTTATTAAAATTCAAATTTACTGTCATAGAAGGTTTGGTTGTTTTTCATATCGGTTACGATTACTTTTAAGTGGTGTGATTTCCCTTTTTCCAGCCTTTCAGTATCGATTGTATAACTTAATGTACCGGATTTTGCATCGTATTTGAGCAACACCCATTTTTCATCAATATAAGCGTTGTATGATTGAATTCCTGTAAGATCATCTTCGGTCTGGAAAGTAATGGTTTGCTCCGCGTTGTATTTAGCACCCGGTTGAAACAGAACCGGTTTTAGCACAGGAGGCAAAGTATCGATTGTAATTATATATTTTCCGAATTTTCTTGTATTCAAAGTAAGTTCACCATTATAATAATCGCCACCTTCGGCGGTTAGTTTACCCATACCGTTCACACTGGCAAATAATAACTTTTTTTCAAACTTTTCAGGAACTGATTCAATTTCAGCTTTAATAGTAATACCCAGGTGTAAAGGTTCTGTTGGTTTGTGTACGACTAAAGTATCTGTATAAAAATATCCGGTACCTTTTCTTTTTTCGACCGAAAAATAAATATCCTGGTATAAAGCCTTGGGTGGAATATATACAGAATAATTATCGATAGAGAAAAAACCTCCCTTCTTCCAACTAATTAAAATCGTATTATCAGAGGGTGATATTATTGTATTCCACCTACCAATTCTTTTGCAGGTAAATAATAGACTTGATGAATTTCCATAGGCATCGAGTGCAGCAATTTCGCCATGCAATAAGGAGTCGTCGGCAAGATATAGTAATCCTCTTTCAGGTGCATAGGAATATATAGGCAGAGTATTATTTGGTAAGGCAAATAACCGATGTACACTTTTACCCTGATCGGTCTTTAACTCATAATCCATATGAGCATTGACAAAACGGCTGTTAGCAAATGATATCGCATCGATCTGAAACATAAATAGCGGTATATCTTCAATCTTTAATTGGAGTATATAAATACCACACTTATTTGATGAACCATTAAGAAAATCGTATACTTCTACTCCAAAACCCAGGTAGTTGTCGAAACCCTCTACAATCTGATCGACAACATAAACCGAATCATTCTTCTTTTTTATAGAATACATTTTTCTCTCACTACCCCCCATCGAAACTGGAACCTCAGTAGGATAAGAATACGCATAAAATGTTTTGAATTCAGGTCGCACATTATCCTTAATCGGTAAATGAAACCGTAATCCATTAACCGGAATCTGACCGTTAGTTTTTCGGATCTCAAAGTGCAAATGGGGACCGCTGGATCGTCCTGTGTTTCCCGAGTAACCTATTATCTCACCTTTTTTGAGCAAAAACATTTCCTGTTTAGGAAATAGCTCAATTTCATAACTTTTTTGGTTATACTGCGAATTGATCACATATGATTCTACCTTAGGAGTAAACCTATCGAGATGCGCATAAACTGTGGTATAACCGTTTGGATGGGTTATATAGAGCGATCTACCATATCCTCCACTCTGAATCTTAATTCGCGATATATATCCTACATTTGCCGCATATACAGGTTTTCCTGAAACACCTTGCGTTTTAATATCTATCCCGGCATGAAAATGGGTTGATCGTAACTCACCGAAATTTCCGGATAATATCAGTGGAATATCTAGTGGTGATTGAAAATTGGATGGGTTAATTTTTTGAGAAAAAACATCGGATAAAGACACTAGTAATATTAAGAGTATTGTTAGGAACTTTGCCATAAGTTTTCTACTTTTATAAAAACTGAAAGTGGCCGAAAGGCTTATAAGAAGGCAAAACTACGACTTATTTTGTAAGTCGAAAAAATGAACAGATAAATTTTTATATTTGTGGGGTCGCACTAACTTTGTAACGTAAATTACAGATGCCTGATAAAAGTGATGATATAGTTGCTTCACTAAGAAATAATCTGAAAAGGATTATCAATTTGTACGAAAAACAGAAGGAAGATAACAGAAAACTGGAACAGAAACATACAGATTTAGTGAATCAAATTTCATCACTTACTAAAATAAATGAAGAATTAAAAACAAAAAATAACAATACAGATTTAACGAATGCTTTTATTGAGGCTTCAGGTTCAAACCACGATGCAAAAATAAAAGTGAATAGAATTGTGCGGGAGATAGATAAATGTATTGCTCTTTTAAATAAATAAGATCCATTTTATGGATGAAAAGCTTTCTATTCGAATAAATATTATTGACAGGTATTATCCTTTAAAAATTGACAGTAGGGATGAAGAAAAGATTAGGAAAGCTGGAAAAATCATAAATGATAAGGTTCTTCAATATAAACAAAAATACGCTGATAAAGATGCTCAGGATTTCCTTGCGATGGCCGCTCTTCAATATGTAACCAAATTAATAGAGTTGGAAGAACAGGAAAATCCCTCATCGCTATTAGATAGTATTAAAGAATTAAATGAAGAAATTGAAGTTTACCTGAGAGAAGAGTAATAAAGGTTCTTTACATATAAGATATAGCCCGCATAGTTGCTTCAAAAGTTTGTGAAACTCAACACTTAGCAATTTGGAGTTTTGCTCAGGTCATCAAAGGCAGGCCATATTCCTATCCCGATTTGTCGGGAATATGGAAGAATCCCTAACCGGATCGATGGAAACCTGAAATGATGTGGCAGCTCCACCCATGTTTAGATGGGGTTTCAATAAATATTGAAGGATTATGCGGGTTTTTTTAATCCTAAAGTGCTATGATATGATAACATTACTATTTATAACCGATACCTCACTACTATTAAAACTGGCAGTTACAGGAGGAGCTTCACTCATTGTTGGAGTAATTGGTGCTTATTTTTTATGGAATCTTGCCCTATATCGAAAAAGCAATAATATAATTAACGAAGCTAAAAACGAAGCGGAAGTAATTAAGAAGGATAAAATTTTACAAGCAAAGGAAAAATTCCTTCAACTAAAATCGGAACACGAGAAATATATCAACGAGCGCAATAATAAGCTTGCGCAGAATGAAAACCGTTACCAACAGAAGGAAACAATACTTTCACAAAAATTTGAAGAAAATCAACGTACCAAAAAAGAACTTGAGCTGATTCGAGAGAATCTTAATGCTCAAATTGCTCTAGTTGAGAAGAAAGAGGAGGAATTAGGAAAAATTCATAAGCAACAAGTTGAGCAGCTTGAAGCCATTTCGGGTATATCTGCAGCAGAAGCAAAACAGCAACTCGTTGAGTCGCTTAAAGAGGAAGCCAAAACCGAAGCTATGTCGTATATCAACGAAATTATTGATGAAGCCCGGATGACCTCTACACGGGAGGCTAAGAAAATTGTAATTGAGACCATTCAGAGGGTTGCAACTGAAACTGCAATTGAAAATGCTGTGACCGTATTTAATATTGAAAGCGATGAAATCAAAGGCAGGATAATTGGTCGCGAAGGGCGCAATATACGAGCACTCGAAGCAGCTACAGGCGTCGAAATCATTGTTGATGATACACCTGAGGCTATTATTCTTTCTGCTTTTGATCCTGTCAGACGTGAAATTGCCAGACTATCGTTGCATCAGCTGGTAACCGACGGAAGAATTCATCCTGCCCGTATCGAAGAAATTGTGTCAAAAACCCGTCAACAGGTCGAAGAAGAAATAGTTGAAGTAGGCAAAAGAACGGCTATCGATTTGGGTATACACGGATTGCATCCCGAACTAATTCGTTTGATTGGAAAAATGAAATACCGTTCGTCATACGGTCAGAATTTATTACAACACTCGCGCGAGGTTGCAAACCTATGTGCAATCATGGCATCGGAAGTAGGTTTGAATCCGAAACTAGCCAAACGTGCCGGTCTGCTGCACGACATCGGGAAAGTGCCTGACGATGAGCCCGAGATACCTCATGCAATCTTTGGAATGAAACTGGCCGAAAAATATAAAGAGAAACCTGAGATATGCAATGCCATCGGCTCGCATCACGATGAAGTTGAAATGTCCAGCCTGATTTCACCCATTATACAAGTTTGCGATGCTATTTCTGGAGCCCGTCCCGGTGCCCGACGCGAAGTGGTTGAATCGTACATTAAGCGACTGAAAGAACTTGAAAACCTGGCACTTTCTTATCCGGGAGTTTTGAAAACATACGCTATCCAGGCAGGACGCGAACTTCGTGTAATAGTAGGAAGTGATAAAGTTTCAGACAAAGAAGCCGATTCCTTATCGTATGAAATTGCAAAACGAATACAGGATGAAATGACCTATCCTGGCCAGGTTAAAATTACTGTAATACGCGAAACACGTGCAGTAAGCTTTGCAAAGTGATCAGAAAACTTTTAATAGGTCTTTCAACCTTTTAATTTTATCGTTGAAACCCAGTTTCTCGTAAGACAGAATAAGGTTGTTTATAAGTCGTTTAACTACATCTTGATTTTTACAGGGCAAGTAATACGATTTATGAGGTGTTAATTGTTGTTGGCGGATAAAATAATCAATTTCCTTTTTCCCCAAAACGGCTCCCTTGTTATATGGATTAATATAAAATAGAATGTCCTCAGTTTCGTCTTCGGCATCGTAATGACGATATTCATCTTTATAGGCCAGGATGAAATTCTTTGGTAGATTTACGCCATATATTGGAAGATTCAATTTATACGCAACTGACAAATATATAATAGCAAGCGATATAGGATTACCCTTTTTAGTTTCAATTACCTGATTAATAAATGAGTTTTGAGGTGAATAAAAATTATTTATATTCCGGGTATACTTGTGTAGATCAAATATTACATAGTTTAGGATTTTAACTTTCTCAAGAGCTGTAAGACTACTATTTATCTCAAGCCAGATATCGTCCTTGATTCGTTCAATTTCCTCGTCAATTTTATCGATACCGATTTCAGGGAATTGAAATTGGGCTAGATAGCATGCACCTTCAAGTACATAATTGGCACCACTTTTATTCCAAGAGCGAAGATTCGATTTGGTAGTCTCGAATTGGATATTGTGAATTACATTTTCGAGTCTTTCCTGTGTTTTCTCGTCAATGGTTGCTTCCCATGCTTTTTCAAGATGAGGGATAATAGAAATACCCTGTTTAAGCAAGCTGTCAGTAACAACATGGAGAACTTCAGCGTCAGAGTCACCTAATAATGATATTAGTGCATCTATTTTGCTACGTTCCATTAGCACTATAATATATTCAAAGCTACGAAATATTTTAACCTCATACTCTGCCTGATTTTATTTTCTTATGAACGAACAAAACCGGGCAGGTAACAGCAATTATTTTTAAATTCTTTTTGTCCAGAGCTGATATTTTAATTAACATAAAAAAAATACTTGTTTACTTGTACAAATCAAAAATTTTCACTAGTCTTGTAGTCTTTGTGACTATTACAAAATTATATATTACAATAGCTTAATTTATTACAATAATTAATAATTTAGGAATCATGATTTTGCTTGGAATCGATGTAGGCAGCTCGAGTGTAAAACTTTCAATACTTGATGCGGGATCAGGTAATAGTATAGCTTCGACTCAATATCCGAAGGAGGAGATGAAAATCATATCCTATAAATCGGGATGGGCCGAACAAAATCCTGAAGATTGGTGGCAAAACATATGTTATGGCATAAAAGAACTTGCATCAGATCAAAAATTAAATCTTGCGGAAATTTCTGCTATCGGAATAACTTACCAGATGCATGGTCTTGTATGTATCGATAAAAATAAAGAGGTTATCAGACCGTCAATTATTTGGTGCGACAGCCGTGCGGTAGAAATTGGCAACAAAGCTTTCGATGATTTAGGCAGCGATAAATGCCTTTCACATTTATTAAATAGCCCGGGAAATTTTACTGCTTCAAAACTCAAATGGGTAAAAGATAATGAACCGGACCTCTATAATAGAATTTATAAGGTTATGCTTCCGGGCGATTATATTGCCATGCGTTTAACAGACGAAATTAATACAACCGTTACTGGATTGTCGGAAGGTATTTTCTGGGATTTTCCCAATAACCAATTGGCAGATTTTCTTTTAGATTATTATGGTATTTCAACTGAATTCATCCCAGATATTGTTCCTGCATTTGGAAATCAGGGAACTTTACTGCCAAGTGTAGCTTCGGAACTCGGACTAAAACCAGGTATCCCAGTTACATATCGTGCGGGCGACCAGCCTAACAATGCCTTTTCACTAAATGTACTTAAACCGGGCGAAATAGCTGCCACTGCAGGAACTTCAGGAGTTGTATATGGAGTTACCGACCAGTATGCTTACGATCCCAAATCGAGAGTTAACATATTTGCTCATGTTAATCACACAGGTCAAGATGCTCACCTGGGAGTTTTACTTTGCATTAACGGTACAGGTATTTTAAACAGCTGGATTCAAAAGAATATAGGTGTTACAAAACTCAGTTATGCCGAAATGGATAAACTGGCTTCACAAATTCCGATTGGTTCAGATGGCCTCGTTATTATTCCTTTTGGAAATGGAGCCGAAAGAGTGATTGAAAACAGAAATCTGGGTTGTCATATCAAGAATCTGAATTTTAATCAGCATAATTCATCGCATGTAATCAGATCCGCTCAAGAAGGAATTGCATTTTCGTTCAAATATGGGATCGATATTATGGCTGAAAATACTGGATTACATGTGAACCAAATCCGTGCCGGATATGCCAATATGTTTCTGAGTCCTATATTCCGTAGTACCCTGGCCAGCATCAGTGAAACACCCATCGATTTATATAATACCGATGGCTCTGAAGGAGCAGCACGAGGAGCAGGGGTCGGATCAGGTATTTTTAAATCGTTCGACGATGCGTTTTCAAATCTTGAAAAACTCTCTACAGTTGAACCTGCAACAACTAATAAAGAAGAATATAAAGCCTCATACCAGCGATGGTATCAAGAACTTATTAATATGTTAAATTAAAAGTAAAATAAGATATGAAAGTTGTAATTGGTAATAGTGAATATTTCCCGGGAATTGGGAAAATTCCATATGAAGGAAAAGAATCAAAAAATCCTCTTGCCTTCAGGTATTATGATGAAAACAAAATAGTTGGCGGTAAAACCATGAAAGATCATTTCAGGTTTGCTATTGCTTACTGGCATACATTCTGCGGCGATGGTACCGATCCTTTCGGAGGAAAAACCCACGATTATGCGTGGGATAAAGGATCCGATGCTATTACCAAAGGCAAGCAAAAAATGGATGCAGCATTTGAGTTTATTACCAAACTTGGTGCCCCTTTCTATTGCTTTCACGATTTTGATCTCGTGGAAGAAGGATCAAGCATTGCCGAATCGGATAAAAATATCCAGGCACTTATCGATTATGCAAAGGAGAAACAGGCTGAGTCGGGGATCAAATTACTCTGGGGCACATCCAATGTTTTTAGCAACGCACGTTATATGAATGGAGCGGCAACTAATCCCGATTTTACAGCAGTTGCATACGCGGCAACCCAGATAAAAAGAGCCCTCGATGCAACTATCGCTTTAGGTGGAGAAAACTATGTTTTTTGGGGTGGTCGTGAAGGTTATATGTCGCTACTTAATACTAACATGAAACGGGAAAAAGACCATCTGGCTATGATGCTGAGCAAAGCAAGAGATTATGCTCGTAAAAACGGTTTCAAAGGAACATTTCTTATTGAACCTAAACCAATGGAACCTACCAAGCATCAATACGATTTTGATACAGAAACTGTGATTGGTTTTCTGCGTCACTATGGTCTCGATAAGGATTTTAAACTTAACATTGAAGTTAACCATGCCACGCTTGCCCAACATACATTCCAGCATGAATTGCAGGTTGCTGCCGATGCTGGATTGCTGGGCTCAATCGATGCCAACCGCGGTGACTACCAGAATGGATGGGATACAGATCAGTTTCCTATAAATATTTACGAATTGGTCGAAGCTATGCTGATAATTGTTCCTGCAGGAGGTTTTAAAACAGGAGGCGTCAATTTCGATGCAAAACGTAGAAGAAACTCAACTGATAATGAAGATTTGTTTATAGCTCATATAGCCGGTATGGATACATTTGCCCGTGCTTTGTTAGCTACTCATGATATTTTGGAGAAGAGTGATTATCTAAAACTCAGAAAAGCAAGGTATGCTTCTTTCGATTCAGGCGAAGGAAAAGCTTTCGAAGAAGGCAAACTAGGATTGGAAGAATTGAGAGAATACGCAATCAAAGCAGGTGAACCGAAAGTAATTAGTGGTAAACAAGAGCTTTATGAGAGTATAATTAATCAATATCTATAATTGGATGTCTGATTCTGCATTTAGATTTCAAATAATTGAGGAGCAATTTGGGACAAAATCCTCCTATAAACTATATGACAGTGAGTCGGGGGAATTTGTCTCAATTTTGCCCTATCTGGGAGGTTCTATAAATCGACTAGCACTAGCACACGAGAATAAATTAATCGAAATCATTGACGGGTATTCATCACCTGAGAATGCTAAGAATACTCTGATGACGACGTTCAAGGGGAGTAATTTGTTCCCCTTTCCTAATCGCATTGCCGATGGAAAATATGTCTATGGTGGTCAGCAATTCCAGCTTCCGTTAAACTTTCCACAGGAAAATAATGCCATACATGGATTAATTTACGATGAAGAATTTAAGTTACTCGATCAGGAAGATGGAGAAATTGGTTGCAAGTTGTTACTTGAATATGAAGCTGAAGAAGAGTCCGAGGGATATCCTTTCAGATATCATCTGAAAATTTCGTACCGCTTATTGGAAAACGGGGGATTTGAGAGCAAAATAAAGGTTACAAACCTTATGGACCGATCTATACCGGTGGGACATGGCTGGCATCCGTATTTTAGATTGGGCAATAATTTAGTAAATGAATTGCAGCTAGAATTTCCGGCAGAAGATATACTAAAAGTCGATGAAAGGAATATACCTATAGGTGAATCGTCTAAATATAATAAATTTAACAAGCTAACACCCATAGGAAATACTATCCTTGATAATTGTTTCAAATTATCTGAAGAAAACGATAAAGCTGAGATAACCATAATGAACAAAACAGGTACCTTTGGTTATAAAATCTGGCAGGAAACCGGAAAATACAAATATAATTTCCTGCAAGTTTATACTCCACCCAATCGTAAATCTATTGCCATTGAACCTATGACATGTGCTCCTGATGCTTTCAATAACACAAATGGTCTGATAATTCTGGCTCCACTTGAAAGCTTCACAGCATCGTGGGGCATCTCAAAGTTACAGATATAAGGTAATCTTACAATTATCTTTATTCTTGCATTTGCTGTCTTAATCGAGCATCGCGCATGGCCCTGTCTTCGAGAATTCTTACATACTCGAGCGCTAGCTTGATCTTATAATCCGAATAAGCTTTTTGTGCCCACCCGATGGCCTCATCCAAATTACCATTAATTTCATTTATTATCGCCATATTATAATGTGCTCTTCCGGCGACCTTACGTTTTGGATTATTAGTCTCTCTTTCCCATAATTCTGCTGCACCATCCCAATTACCAGTTTGGGCACGACGTTTGGCTATCTTGAAATTATCGGTCCCTCTTACATAATATTTTCTTGATACTCTAAATTTATAGGGTAATAATCTATAAGCATAATTCTGCCCCAAGATATAACTAACCTGTTTTACAGCTTCATTTCGGCCCATAAGGGAAGCAGCAGCTGCAGCTGGATTAATCCCTTTCCCTGATTTCTCTATACTTTCCGACATCGGAAATTCATCAAGTAACAACCGGCTTTGTGGATCGTATATGCGCCACCCTGTCTTCACTGTGGTAAGCATATGAGCATAATGCTCAACTGCAGGTATATCGACGCCTAAAGGACCTTTTAATGTAACAGGTTTGTTGCTATATGAAATCTTCGTATCCGTATCATAGAATTCTAATACAAATAAAGCATCCAGCTTATTTTCATCACAGATTTTTTCCAGCGTTGCCCATGATAAGGGGGAAGGAAAAATTCCCATACCGGGACTTCGCAAATCTACTTTATTAAGAAAGGTAACTTCAGTAAACCGTTTATTCGTTAAAAGTTCATCCTTCACGCCTCGTATAGCTTCTTTCGATCCTTCTTTATCAAGCTCCTTTCCTTCAACAGATAATACCTGGTCAATCTTATCCTGCTGTTTAGTTTCTTCCGATGGCAGGCTTCTATCAATAATACCTACCTTTTTCACATAGGAAGGTATAGTAACCGGCGCCGGATCTGTAACTGTCAATGTTAAATAATTCGTAGAACTGCATCCTATAATTAAATAAGATACAATACTAAAAATGATCGTTTGTTTCATATTAATATCTTTTAGTGTTAGTTCCTTTATATTCAATAATGATTATATGAATTTAAGGAATTTTCCAATAGAAATTATAATATGAAAAACAGTAAATGATAAATGTTTAAAAAGTGGATTTATCAATCGTTTGCAGACTTAATAATTAAATGAACTACCCCTTCGCAAGCGGTCGGGGTATCTCAGATGTATAATTATTATAATTCGCCCCAAGGGGTGGGGAACCGAAGTTTACGATCTCGGCGAATCCAATAATACCCGGCAGATCCCGATTGCTTCGCATCGGGATCAGTTCGGCTGATGCAATTTCAGTACACTATCGTTTCTAAAATTACAGTCTCACTGATTTAAATTGTCCAGATATTCGACAACCCTATCAAAAACACTTTCAGCAGTATATCCAAGTTTTTCATCCAATACTTTTGCCGGAGCAGAAAATCCAAAACTCTCCATACCGAAAACCTTACCTTTGGTACCAACCAGACCTGCCAGTGTTACAGGTAAGCCTGCTGTTAAACCAAACGCAGGTTTGTTTTCAGGAATTACAGATTGTTGATAACTTATATCCTGCTCTCTTAAAAGTCCTTCTGAAATAACTGAAACTACCTGTACTTTTATTCCTTTCCTATCCTTCAACAGTTTTGCACCAGCCAGCAGAGTTGATACCTCCGAACCATTTCCGAGTAATACTATATCAGGTTCATCATTATCCTTATAAACAATATAACCTCCTTTTTCTGCCATAAGTGCTTCGGCATAGCGATTTTTTATTGCAGGTATGTCGGGAATTGATTGACGCGATAAAAGAAGGGCAGTAGGAGCATGTGTATTTTCTAATGCCATTTTCCAGGCTACATTGGTTTCTAAAGCATCGGCAGGACGCAATACCAACATACTTCTCTTACTAGAATGATTTTTCATTTTCTCCATTAGTCTGATCTGAGCTTCCTGCTCAACAGGTTGATGGGTTGGACCATCTTCTCCAACGCGAAAAGCATCGTGAGTCCATATATATTTTACAGGCAATTCCATCAGAGCCGCCAAACGTACTGCTGGTTTCATATAGTCAGAAAAAACAAAAAAGGTAGCACATACCGGAATTACACCACCATGTAATGCCATTCCATTGGCAATTCCTGCCATTGTTAATTCTGCGACTCCCACCTGCAAAAAGGCTCCGCTAAAATCATTCTTTACAAATTGCTTTGTCTTTTTCAGGAAACCATCTGTTTTATCACTATTCGAAAGATCGGCAGAAGCAACAATCATGTTTTCAATTTTTCCGGCTAAATATCCTAACACAGTTCCAGAAGCAGCACGTGTGGCAATATTTTGTTTTTGCTCAATCTGGCTAAAGTCTATTTCAGGTATTTTCTCTGAATAAAAGAGATGTAATTTCTTAGCCAGGTCAGGATTTTCGGTTTCCCATTGTGCCTGCTTTTCTTTTCTTTCCTTAGCAATTTGTATTTTTGTTTTGTTGATTTTGTCCCAATATTCTTTTACTTCAGGGAAAATAACGAAAGGATTTTCAGGATCGCCATTTAAATTCAGAATGGTTTTTTCGAATGATGCTCCGGCTGCAGTTAAGGGCATTCCATGAGTCGATGATTGCCTTTCGAATGATGTTCCATTTTCAGCTAGAGCACCTTTACCCATCACAGTCTTTCCAATTATTAAAACTGGTTTTTCCTTTTCACCGGTGGCAGTCTTAAGTGCATTTCGTATTTCATCTTGATTATTTCCATTAATGGTAATTACCCTCCAATTCCATGCTTCATATTTTCTCGCCGTATCTTCAATTGTAACTGCTTTTGTTTCGGTTGAGAGTTGGATATCATTCGAATCGTAGAACATAATCAGGTTATTGAGTCCTAGAAAGCCGGCAATTCTCCCTGCACCTTGCGAGATCTCTTCTTGTATTCCGCCATCGGAAATAAAAGCATAAATTTTATGCGACATCCATTCGCCAAACCTAGTTACCAGAAATTTTTCTACAATCGCAGCACCCACGGCATTGGTGTGTCCCATACCCAACGGTCCCGAAGTATTCTCGACACCCTTTGAAGGATTAACTTCGGGATGACCCGGTGTTATACTTCCCCATTGCCGGAAATTTTCTATATCGCGTAACGTGTAATAACCAGCCAGTATAAGAATGGAATATAACATAGGAGACATATGTCCTGGATCGAGAAAAAATCTGTCGCGGTTAATCCATGTTCCATCCGTCGGGTCATAGTGTAAAAACTCCGAATAAAGAATATTTATGAAATCGGCCCCTCCCATTGCTCCACCAGGATGTCCTGATTTTGCTTTTTCAACCATGGCTGCTGAAAGAATCCGAATGTTATCGGCTGAACGTTCAATAACTCCCTTCATAACTTTTTGTTTTATAATAATTTAGAATTAATTATAGTCAATATGACTTAAACTCCTACAAATGTAACCATAAATCGCAAAAATACTTAATGTAAGTTTTTATTTATAACTATAAAAATGGTGGCTATATTCTAATTATATTGCGATCATCCTAATATTCCTCAAATAAACTACACAGCATCTTTTTGAAAGATTATTATATTTGTTTAAAATTATCAATTAACCTGTTATGATTCAAAGGGTCCAAACAGTATTCCTACTTGCAGTAGCTATATTATCAACAATTATTGTCGTTCACCCTGTTTCAGAAGTGATTTTATCCGATGGTACAATGGCAAAATTTACAAGCTTCGGATTAAAGACTGTGGAAGAATCGCCTGAAATTTATATTTATACATTTCCTATTGCTGTATTAGCGATTGTATCGGCATTGATTAGCTTTGTTACGATATTACTTTATCAAAAACGAAATTTACAAATGCGATTATGTGTATATAATATCCTTATAACAATTGGTTTGGCTGCTGTTATGTTCTATTATTATCTGACCATCAAAAACGGTACTATAGTCGATGATATTACAGTGAGAACACATTCGTTTTCGTATACCATCATTTTTCCATTTATTAATATAATATTGCTTTTTCAGGCATTCCGCTCTATACGTCGCGACGACCTGCTAATAAAATCCTATAACAGATTGCGTTAAGGCTACTAGCGTATTACAATATAGTCATATGCTCTTTATCGGTGAGTTTTTCGCAATAATGACACCGTAATTTTACTTCCTTTTTATCGACAACACGGAATCGTGTCGCTATATTCTCATGGTTAGTAATACATTGCGGATTCACACATTTTACTATTCCGGTTATTTCATCAGGTATCTCAACTATTTTTTTTTCGATTACTGAATAATCTCGAATAATATTCAGCTTTGCTTCTGGAGCAATTAATGCAATACGATTTATATCCTTATCCTTGAAAAAAACACCGGAAAGTTTAATAATACCTTTTCTTCCAAGTTTTTTGCTCTCAAGATTAGTTCCGAATGTGATCATTCCTTCGATTTTTTCGAGTCGAAGAATCGATACTACTTTAAACAAGCTATCGGCCGGTATATGATCAATTACCGTCCCATTTTTGATAGCACTTACTTCAAGAATTTTATCTTTCATAGTCATTTTTTCAATCCAAGAATGAGTGACATAATGGCTTGTCGAACATATACTCCATTTTCAGTTTGCTGAAAGTAATAGGCTTTCGGATTTGCATCTACATCAATATTTATTTCGTTTACCCTGGGTAAGGGGTGCATAACCTTCATATTTTTCCTAGTTCCGATAAGCATCTCATCTTTTAAAACGTATGCGTTTTTCGTTTTCTCATACTCAATTGGATCGGAAAATCTTTCTTTCTGAACACGGGTCATGTAAATGATATCTGCATTTTTAATACTTCCATCAAGTTCGCGCGACTCATAGTATTTAAGGCCAATTCTATCGAGAACTAGTTTATATTCGTCAGGCATTTTTAATTCATCAGGTGAAATAAAATAGAATGTTGTTTTAAATTCTGAAAGTGCCATAAGAAGAGAATGAACTGTTCGACCATATTTTAGATCGCCTACCAAAAAGATATTCAACCCGCTAAGTTTTTCCTGAGTTTTTCTGATTGAGTACAAATCGAGTAGTGTTTGTGTTGGGTGTTGATTAGCTCCGTCGCCAGCATTAATAACAGGTATGTGGGTCAGTTCACTAGCATATCGAGCACTGCCTTCCAGCGGATGACGTATCACAATCAACTCGGCATAGTTACTTACAACACGAATGGTATCGTAAAGGGTCTCTCCTTTAGTGACAGAAGTAGTATCGGAATCGGTAAATCCTATTACTTTGCCACCAAGACGATTAATAGCACTTTCAAAACTTAATCTTGTACGTGTGGAAGGTTCGAAGAAAAGTGTCGCAATTACCCGCCCATTAAGCAAATTCTGATACGATTCTTTCTCAAAACCTGCTGCGGTATCAAGGATTTTTAGATAATCATCCTTCGAAAAATCAGTAATCGAAACAAGACTTTTGTTCAGCATGTTGAATGTTATTTAAAGTAAAAGTAACCAACAAAATGGGTAAAAGAAAGATTTGTTAACATCTATTCAAAACTAAGTTTTATAGATTATTAATTGAAACATTTAATTCATTACTTTTCCAATATATTGGTTTTCAAATCACTAAGTTTATTTAGCTTTTGCATAATCCTTTCATAAGTTGTTTTGTCTGTTCTTATTTTCATTCGACAACCTAAATTAAAATCCTGTTCAAGTATTAGATGGGATGTACTATTTAATATTCGCATTACTGAATTTATATTTTTATAAGGAAAGCTGATTTCAAATATGATTTCCTGCTTATATTCTATTATGGTTGCATGCGAAAGGCAATCAACTGCAGCTGAGCGGTATGCTTTAATTAAACCTGATGTTCCCAATAATTTTCCACCGAAATATCTAACTACTACCAGCAATATATCAGTAAGACCATAGGATTCAATTTGATTAAAAATAGGTTTACCTGCTGTACCAGAAGGTTCACCGTCGTCATTCACCCTATATTGTATATCGGAGTAACCCAGGCGAAAAGCATAACAATGATGCCGGGCGTCGTGATATCGTTTTTTTAACAATAAAAGTTTTGCCTTAATTTCAGCTTCACTGGCAACATGATAGGCAAATGAAAAAAATTTGCTTCCCCGGTCTTTATAACTACCCTGGGTATCTGATGTAATAATTCGAAAGTTAGCTGAAGTCATTTTAATTAAATGAAAGAGTATGGATCCTTTGCCATAATTTCTAATACGATTGGTAAATTATGTTACTCTTGTGTCTTTTATAAATTAGATTTTATAAAAAAAGCAGGTTAATAAACCTGCTTCCCTGTATAATAAATCAAAACCTTAGCTTTTTCTCAATATCTTCTATTTGACTCTTAAAATGTTTATCGGTATCCATAAGGTTGTTTACAGTTTTACAAGCATGCAATACCGTAGCGTGGTCTTTTCCGCCGATTTGTGCACCAATCGTGGCTAATGAAGATTTGGTAAGATTCTTGCTAAAGTACATAGCCACCTGCCTGGCCTGTACTATTTCTCGCTTGCGTGTTTTCGACTGAAGCATTTCAATGCCAATATCATAATAATTACAAACCACTTTCTGAATATAATCGATGGAAACCTCACGCTTGGTATTTTTGATCAACTTATCGATCATTTCTTTTGTCAAATCGAGTGTAATCTCCTTCTTGTTTAGTGTCGATTGTGCCAGAAGCGAAATCAAAGCTCCCTCAAGTTCCCTGATATTATCAGTTATGTGAGTTGATATATATTCAATTACTTCATCAGGCATTTCAATACCATCTTTGTAGATTTTTTGTTTAAGAATGGCTATACGTGTTTCGAAATCAGGTACCTGAAGATCGGCTGATAATCCCCATTTAAATCTTGAAAGAAGTCGTTGTTCCATTCCCTGAAGTTCAACAGGTGGTTTATCGGAAGTAAGAATAAGTTGTTTCCCCGATTGATGCAAGTGGTTGAAAATATGAAAAAATGTATCCTGTGTTTTTTCCTTTCCGGCAAACTCATGAACATCGTCTATGATGAGCACATCAATCATCTGATAAAAATGAAGAAAATCGTTCTTATTATTGTTCCTGATTGATTCTACAAACTGAGTCTGAAATTTGTTTGCGTTCACATAGAGAACAGTTTTATCAGGAAACCGTTCTTTAACTTCTATACCAATAGCTTGTGCTAAATGTGTTTTCCCCAAGCCTGAATCGCCATAAATTAATAAAGGATTAAATGCTGTACCTCCCGGATTATTGGCTACAGCAATACCGGCTGATCGGGCCAGTCTGTTACACTCGCCCTCAACAAAATTGGCAAAATTATTTTCTGGATTAAGCCTTGGATCAATATCCAGTTTTTTTAATCCGGGAATGATAAAAGGATTTCGGATGGTCTTTTCATCCGTACTAAGAGGAACAGAAACAGGTCGGTTTTTTAATTCCCTGTGATTCTGTGCAGGTAGTTTTACAGTCAGAGGTTTTTTACGGGTAGCTGAATTATAATCCATTACCACGCTGTACTCCAGCTTAGCATCGTACCCTAATTCCTTACGCAATGTTTTACTTATAATCTCGATGTATTTCTCTTCAAGATATTCGTAAAAGAAAGGACTTGGTACTTGAATAGTAAGAATGTTCTTTTCGAGTTTTAACGGGATAATAGGTTCAAACCATGTCCTAAAGCTGATGGATGGCACATTATCCTGTATTACTTTGAGACAATTGTTCCAAACTTCCCTATGCATTTTATGTATGATGTTTAGTTTTAGGCAATTAAATTTTAGGGTATTGTTAATTTTTCACTAAGCAATTTTGTGAAAAAAAATATAAAAAAAAAGTCGATTTGCTATTGACTTTTTCGATTATAATATATTGTTTTTATTATCAACTGATTAAAAATTAAAAAAAAATTATTTTTTTTTACTATATTGATTATCAATATATTAAGTATAGAACAAGGTTATTGTATTGTTAACTAACTATTTGGATAATCTTAAATAAATATTAACTCCAAGATTTATTAATAGGTAGATTTTTTTTTGATCGTATTTGTAATTTTTTTGTAACTGAAATCTGTCATTTTTTTGGTTTGTTAATAACTTCACAAATTATTCTGAAGAATTACCTTGAAAAAAAAACTCTTTATTATAGGATGTGCTGGTGTACCTGCCCGATATGGTGGTTTTGAAACTTTTGTAGAAAATTTGGCCCTTATATTAGCTGAAAGTCTTGATGTTACTATAATCTGTAGTTCGAAATTTTATGCTTTGGAGGAACGAGAACAAATCTGGAAATCTGTTTCAAGAATATTTTTAAATATCCATCCCAACGGTATTAGTAGTTTGTTTTACGATTTCAAAGGATTAAAAATAGCAATAAAAAATGCGGACTATATACTGTTGCTTGGTGTGGGAATAGGAATCGCACTTCCATTTTTACCAGAAATCAAATCAAGAAATTTGTTTATTCATATTGACGGACTTGAATGGAAACGACCAAAATGGAGTTTACCTGCTAAACTTTTTCTATGGCTTGGATACTTAATTTCAGTACGTTATGCTAGTCACATAATACTCGATAGTACTGAATTGCTCAAGTATATACCCTTGCGATTTCATAATAAAGTTATCTATATTACTTATGGTGGAGAACATCTGTCTTTGGTTTCATCGGAAATTTCGAAGTCGGATTCCCATTATTGTCTCGTTATTGCTCGGGCAGAGCCAGATAACAATTTACATCTCATACTAAGAGCTTTTAAAAGGATGAAAAATCATAACCTGATTGTAATATCGAACTGGCTGCAAACATGTTATGGTAAAAGGTTATACAAAGGTTATTCCGGTATAAAAAATATTTATCTGGTCCATGCAATTTATGATGACAGATCCAAACTTCAACAATACCGGGTAAATTGTAGTTTATATATTCATGCTCACAGCTCGGGAGGTACAAATCCTTCACTTGTAGAAGCCATGCACTCTGGAGTGCCTATTATTGCATGGGATAATCTGTTTAACCGGGCCACAACAAATAATATGGCTCTATACTTTACAACGCAAAAGGAATTGGAGCAAATAATAAAGAATATCGACCGAACCGAATTATCGGTGAAAGCCAAAAAAATGCAGGATTATGCCAAGCAGCATTATACCTGGAATAAGGCTTCAAAGAAATTACTTGAATACATTTCATTATAATAACATAAATCAACTTAGGAATTTATAACGTGTTTTTTGAGTTTATTTGTAAATAGTTAAATTCGGAAAAAAGTAGTTATGTTATCCATCGATGAATTTAAAGTGCCCAGGCTGGGAAAATGTTCGATACCATCACCTCTTAATCTGTCAAAAGAACTTGGCGACGGTATATTTAATTATATACAGGACGATGAACGAATAATTCTGAATCCGAATATTCGTTACTACGAAGAATGTTTAAAACAAAATATCGAGCCATTATCGTTTGAGAAAGCAGGTCCTAAAGAATTCATTTATTTCGATCCATCAAAAACAAAAGCTGCAATTGTAACATGTGGAGGTTTGTGTCCGGGACTCAATAATGTAATTAGAGGGTTGGTAATGCAATTATATATTCGATATGGTGTGAAAAGGATTATTGGAATTAAGTATGGTTATCAGGGTTTCATACCTAAATAC
>CAYMQP010000002.1:7737-25292 GCA_964392505.1 uncultured Bacteroidales bacterium | reverse complement strand
AACCAGATATAATTGAATATATACATCTGCATGGTGGTACTATCCTTGGTTCCTCGCGGGGACCGCAGGATGTATCTGAAATTGTTGACGCCCTGGAGCGCATGAACATAAACATCCTTTTTACCATTGGAGGCGATGGGACATTACGGGGAGCTCAGGCAATTTCGGAAGAAATAAATAAACGGGGATTAAAAATTGGTATTGCAGGTATACCAAAAACAATTGATAATGACATAAACCTTATCGAAAAATCATTTGGTTTTGAAACGGCATTTACTATTGCTACAGAAATCCTCCGCGGTGCACACAATGAGGCAAAAGGCGCTTACAACGGGATTGCCCTGGTTAAGTTAATGGGACGCGATTCGGGTTTTATTGCTGCAAATGCTGCGCTTGCTGTACAGGAAGTAAATTTCGTTCTTATACCCGAAGTTAGGTTCGATTTATACGGACCAAGTGGATTTCTCGAACTTCTGGAAAAAAGACTTGAAAAACGACAACACGCATTGGTAGTTGTTGCCGAAGGGGCTGGACAAAATCTGTTTACTAATAAACAATCAGAAAAAGATGCTTCGGGTAATATAAAATTCAAGGACATTGGTTTATATCTTAAAAATGTTATTAAAGAGGAATTTGAAAAGAAAAAGATACCTCATAGCATAAAATATATCGATCCCAGCTATATCATACGAAGTGCTCCGGCTAATGCAAACGACAGCTTATTTTGTAATATCTTGGCTCAAAATGCCGTGCATGCCGCCATGGCTGGTCGAACAAGTTTTGTTGTAGGATATTGGAATTCGCATTTTACTATTCTGCCTATCCCGATAACCGTCGAACACAGAAAAAGAATTTCACCTGAAGATGAATTATGGTCGAATGTAGTCGAAACGACCGGACAACCGAAAATTCTTCATAATTAATACCTGCTGTAAACTATAACGTCTATTAAATTGCAAAATTCCTCAAATCAAAGGTTTTGATTTTAGATAATCCCTTTAGATAATTTTGTCTGTTATTAACAGATTTGCTTACTCCTTAACACGTAAAAAGGCGCGAGCCATGCGTAAACCTTCTACCTGATTCTCAACAAATTGGTATAGTTTTTTGTAATTCTTCTTAGCATGGATTAGAAAAGCCGATGCCTGCCCATAAATTGCCGGTAACTTTAATTTGTTTATATAGTAATAACCATCAAGATATGTTTTAATACCACCTGAAACAATAATCTGCCTACAAAAAATATTATTATTATGGTCGTATATTTCATTTATTATATCTACCATTCTGCCTACATCGATACCCACATTTAAAAAAGGTTCATATTGTGAATGATCGCCAGCTTTTCTCCGTTGCATTTCAACATTTGAAAAATTGGTGCCACCAAAAGCAGCAAATTCAATAGCTGCAAGTGGAAGATTGAGTAAAGCTTTAAACTTTCCATTCCCATTCCCTGACCTACTTCCTTTACAATAAGATGGTAATCGGATTTCTCAAGAAATCTTTTTATGGTATCAATTGGTGCGCTCTTAAGCTGGTTGCCCTCAGGTTGTATCCATTTCTGGAACGGATTTACATGAATAATTAAACCATCGGCCTGTAAGCGATGAACAAGATTGTGAATTTGTTGAATTTTATTTTCAAATATTATGTGCTCTATTTGACTAATACCCAGATTGGCAAAAAAGGCTCTATCATTGCCAATTATTTTTCGCTAGTTGAAATCGTTAAAATGAGTATTATCGTCAAGTATAATACGGCATGAGCCTAAACAAATCCCCATTCCGAATTCATTGCTGGCCTTTGCTAGATTAGTATTTATTTTCCTGGCTAGTTTTGTACCTTCTGTCATATTCGATATCGAAACAGGAATCCGAAAACTCTTTCCAAGAAACTGGAATTCCTTATCTTCCGATTGAGGATGCGCATTTAACAATGGTTCATATTCAAATCTTGTGTCGATTTGCGATTTCAAAGTTTGCGATTGTAACGTAAGTTCGATATGTTTTTTCTTTCGCTTCTCCATGTCGGATTATTTTTATCGATAATTCCATGAAAATATCAGTCGAAGCAATTCCGCGGTTCCTTCTTTTATCTGAAGAATACACTAATCGGGATAATAATTTTCGATTATATTATTTTTGAAAAAACCATAAGTGCTATGAATTTGTATTACCTCATTAACAATCTCTTTAGCTATTACCAGACAATTAATTTTCGAAATGACCTCTTCTTTTATAATTAAATGCCTTTCCCCATTCACCCGCATGCAGTATATATTTGATTTCGGATTAATTTTATTTTAGCTGCCATATCAGCTAATTTAAACGAAATTGACTGAAACTGTATAAAGGTTTGCCAAGTTCGACGTTTCTATGCATATTAAAAAATCTATTCATAAGCTTCCTGCAACAATTTCAGTTTGATTTCAGTTATTGATAATTTTTCTGATAATGATATTACTATGATTGTTGTTCATGTATCAAGAATACATAATTTAATCTTCATTATATAAAGGATTGTTTCGATTTAATTAATAGTGATCGTATTATTTTATTAGAGACAATATTTAAATAATTAGAAAACAATATTCAATCAGATATTTGGTATTCTTGGTTGTGTTATCGACACAATTTAATCGATAGTTAATAACCAATTTTATACAGGTATTTGAATTTTTTTAACTTTATTGAAACTTAGTTCAACAATTCGCGTTTTAGAAATAAATTAAAGTATGAATAAAAAAACAAACCTTAAGCGCAGTCAGAAACGTTTCAATGTCCCTGTTATTGGGCATTTTTCCAATCGAAGTATTAGGTTTAATTCCATAATTGAAGCCGAAGAATATACAAATATCTCCTATACCCTTATTTACGAAGCGTGTGTTGGCAAAATCTATAAAGCACGTAATATTTACTGGGAATTTGAAAACGGAGCTCACTATATAAAGTATAAGGCGCATTACCTGCGAGCACAGCTAAAGCTTAAGGAGGAAGCGGAAAATAAATACTCAAAAAAGCAAAAAAAACTTGCCGAAACAGCAGAAAATTAACAAATTCTACCTAATAAATTTAAATCCAAGTCGTCTTAATTTATTCTTATAATCTTCTCTCATATTTTTAGCATTGATAGAATAAGCATGAAATTCTCTTCGTAAAGGATATTCTCCTCTGTAGATTTCGAATTTATCCGGATCGCTTCTTAGCCAACTATTTTCACTATCGATATGATATGTATGTAAGATTATTTCAGTAACTATTTCCTGAAACGATTTATTACGTCCATCACAAGAAATAATAGGATTTTGTGGTGTAGGCATATCGTCAGGTTCCCAGTCGTCAAGTCCCAAACCGAAAAAACGGCTGAACTCTCTAACGACAATTTTAGCACCATTAACTTTTCCGTCGGCAGAATATCCGGCAATATGGGGGGTGCCTATGTATGTTTTCTTAAGTAATTCCCTATTAATATCCGGTTCGTTTTCCCATACATCGAGAATGGCTCCAGAGAGTTTAGTATTTGTTAAGACTTCTTTCAAGGCCTTTTCTTCAACAACTTCGCCACGACTTGTATTTATAAATAAGGTTCCACTATTAACTTTTTTAAAAAAATTATGACTGGCTAAGTGAAAGGTTTTATCTTCTCCTTTTAAATTCAACGGTACATGAAGTGTAATTATATCAGCGTCTCTTAAAATTCCATCCAGCGATATAAAACCGCATACACCTTCAGCTCTCACCCTGGGCGGATCGTTTAACAATACATGCATATCGAGAATTTCGGCAAGTTTTATGATTTTTCTCCCAACATTTCCAACACCAACCACACCCAGCACATGGTCTTTCAAAATCATATTATTCTGCTGAGCAAAGAACACAAGGGCCGATGCCACATATTGCATAACCGACCCTGAGTTGCATCCGGGAGCATTTGTCCATGTTATACTATTTGCCTTGCAGAATGCAGTATCGATATGATCGTGCCCAATGGTTGCACTAGCAATAAACTTAACCTGTGTGCCCTTTAGTAATGTAGCGTTGCATTTCGTCCGGGTTCTAATGATCAGCGCGTCTACATCTGTTAAATTCTTCCTGGTTATCGAATTGCCCGCCATATATTCAACATTGGCATAGGGCTCAAGTACACCTTTAATAAAAGGTATTTTATCGTCGATTATTACTTTCATTAACTATCAATCAATACTCATAAACATACAACTTCATTTCTGATACAGAATATGCAAAATTTGTTAAAAGTATGTTAAAAGGATATATTTTTTATTTTCAACGCAACCTTTTTGCAACAATATTCATCAATAAGATAATTTGTAAGGGTTAGTATATGCTTTCACTATTTCTTACTATCCTGAGTGGATCCTAACAACCCTGAGGATGGAATAAACCCAACTAACGCCCCTGTGCTAGGCATAGGGGCTTTTTTGTTTTAAATGATTGTCTAACAATAATTTAATACTTATTAAAAATTGCGAAGCATACTATTCTTTAAAATAATTTTTAGATATATGAGTAAGTTTTCAACAAGTAACTACATTTTGATCTTTTTATAAACCATATTTTGTAATTTTCGTAGAAATGTTTGTCTCGAAATATTAATCATGTAAATGTTTTCAGTTCTAATAAAAATGATCGATACGTTTAATTTATCATGTAGCATTTACCTTGGAATTGGAGTTATACTACCCGGATTACTTTCATTTTTAATCGGTGTTTCTACTTCTGGTGCAGCTTTATATACCATAAGATTTCTAAAGAGGAGAAGATACAGAAGATTATATTATGCGGCCGATAGCATTCTCGATGAAAGCGATCAGTTAAACATTCTTATTAATAACATTCCCGATTGTGTTTATATTAAAGATAGCTCCAGTAGGTATATCCTTGTAAATCAAAAATTTATTATACTCCTTAAAGTTGATAATCCTGAAAGTATTTATGGTAAAACCGATATCGATTTATATAAAAAAGAAGATGCTGAAAAATATCTGGAAGAAGATAAAAAGATATTGAACGGAAAAGTGCCGTCAATTAAGAGGAAGAACCAAAATACAGGTAATAACAATAAATTAATAACACACACTGTAAAAATTCCTATTAAAAATAAAAAAGGTAAAATTATTGGAATTATTGGAACCATTTCCGACATCACCGAACAGGAAGAAGCATCCCTGCAATTAGAGGAAAAGAATAAAACCTTAGAGAAAGAACGTACACTTTTCAGGGCTTTGATGGATAATATGCCCGATACTATATATATAAAAAATACAGAATGCCAATTTCTTGATGGTAATCCTCAGCAAATTAAGGTTACTAAAGCTAATACACACGAAAACCTTTTGGGAAAAACCGATTTTGATTTCTATCCTAAAGATATAGCTGAAATTTTTTATAAGGATGACAAACATGTTATCGAAACTGGTAAACCTGTAATAAATAAGGAAGAAATTGGTTTTGATGCCGATGGTAATATTCGGGTTAAATCAACAACCAAAGTACCATTCAGGGATAAGGATGGGAAAATAGTAGGTTTGGTAGGAATCGGGAGAGATATTACAAGTCAGAAAGAAGCTGAGGAAAAACTTAAAGAACAAGCCCAAAGCCTGCAGGAAATTAATGTTCTACTTGAGGAACGACAGGAAGAGGTAAACCAGCAATCAGAAGAACTGGGAATTCAAAACCGGCTGCTTGAGGAGGAAAGAAACCTTCTGAGGACTCTGATTGACAGTATACCTGATTATGTTTATCTTAAGGATGCGGATTGCAGGTTTATTACTGTGAACAAAAAAATGATGAAGGTTTTTAAAACTGACGATCTCGATGATATAGTTGGAAAAACCGATAATGATTTTTACCCAGAAGAATTTGCTACAAATTTCCTTAAAGATGACCATAAAGTTTTATCTACAGGTAATCCCATTCTTCACAAGGAAGAACCAAGTATCGACGGTGACGGAAAATTTATTCATCTGCTCACATCAAAAATTCCCTTCAAAGGACCCGACGGAAAAATAGCCGGTATAATTGGAATAGCCCGTGATATTACTGTAATAAAGGAAGCTGAAATAAAGCTTAAGGAGCAGGCTGATAGTCTTAAAGAAGCCAATGTTTTGCTGGAGGAACGTCAGGAAGAAATTCAGCAGCAATCGAGTGAATTAACTACACAAAATCGTATTCTCGAAAATGAGCGTAATCTTCTTCGAACCATACTTGATACATTACCTGATTTATTATATATCAAGGATAAAGAAAGTCGTTTCATTGCTGCAAACAAGAAGATCCTTGAAGTAATGAAAGCACGAAGTTTTGAGAATCTAGAGGGTAAAACCGATTTTGAATTTTATCCGAAAAAAATGGCCCAGGCATTTTATGACGATGAACAACAGGTGATAAAAACAAAAAAGCCACTTATAAATAGGGAGGAAATTGGTTGGGATAGTGAAGGAAAACAGTGTATTTTATATACTACAAAAGTACCCTTTTTCGATGCCGATGGAAATATTGCAGGTATTGTTGGTGTAGGAAGAGATATTACTGAATTAAAAAAATATGAAGAAACCCTTAAAAAACAAACAGCCGATCTGAAAGATAAGAATAAACTGCTGGAAGACAGGCAGGAAGAAATTCAAAAACAATCGGAATCGCTTAGCGAACAGAATAAAATCCTGGAAAATGAACGAAATCTTCTAAGAACACTTATCGATCATATGCCCGACTATATATATATAAAAGACAAAGAAAGTCGGTTTCTTACAGTAAATAAAAGGCTCCTCCAGGTTATGCATGCAGAATCGCTCGATGAAATCATTGGAAAAACAGATTATGATTCAACACCTACAAAAGAAGCGGCTGATTTATATTTTCAGGATGAAAAACGAATAATTGCTACAGGCGAACCTATAATAAACAAGGAGGAAATTGGTTTTGATGAAAACGACAGGGAGAGGATAATTTCAACAACAAAAGTACCTTTTTACGACGCTGATGGCAATATAGCAGGAATTGTTGGCATTGGCAGAGATATTACAAAACAGAAAAAAGCCGAACGACAATTACGCGAGCAAGCCCAGAACCTTCAGGAAGTGAACGTAATACTTGAAGAACGACAGGAAAAAATACAACAACAAGCAGAAGAACTTAATAAGCAGGCGCAAATTCTAAAGAAAGCCAATACACAGCTTGAACATCTTAACGCAACAAAAAATAAATTTTTTAGCATTATTGCGCATGATTTGAAGAATCCATTCCAGGCTATTTTCGGTTTTTCTGAGTTGTTATTACGTAATTACGACGATTTCGATAGCCCTCAACGAATGGATCTACTTGGGATGATAAAAACTTCATCTGAGAGTGCATATAATTTGCTTGAAAATTTGTTACAATGGGCCCGAACTCAAACCGATAGGATTAAATATAATCCGGTACTATCAGATATAAATGAACTTATTGATCAAAATCTAACCCTAAGCGAAGCAAGTGCCGAGAACAAACATATTTCACTTGTATCGGAATTAAAGTGCTCCTCCAAAGCATTTGCCGACAAGAATATGATTAACCTTGTACTACGTAACCTGATAAGTAATGCTATTAAATTTACCAATGACGGAGGTATAGTAACAGTTCAATGCAGCGATAATGAAAAGAAGCCTGATTATATTGAAATATCGGTTGCTGATACCGGAATAGGTATTTCTGAAGATAATATTAAAAAACTGTTCCGTATCGATGAGTACTTCTCCACCTCAGGTACTGCTGGTGAAAGCGGTACAGGTTTAGGTTTGATTATTAGTAAGGAATTCATCGAAAAAAACGGTGGAGAAATCAATATCAGCAGTGAACTTGGAGTTGGTACAACTTTTACATTTACACTTCCCAAGAAAGAAAAGAAATAATCCCTATTTTCCAAGTACTTTCTGCCGTAAAATAGCTGAGCGGAATGGATCGATAATACGTGTAAGTAAACTTCGCTGATCGGTTATAATTTCCGCTGTTCCGGGCATATTCTGCTGAAAAGTGAGTACAATATTATAATTGGTTACTAGCTTTATGCTATCGAGACGAATTTCCACAGCATAAAGCTCATCATTGGGTACAAGCGAAATAGAGGTGATTTTACCTGAAACAGTACCAAATTCCATATAGGGATAATTATCGAACTTTATAACTACACTGTGTCCTTCCTTTACCTTTCCGGCTCCCTTTGCCGATAGCATTACTTTACCCAGCAACTCGCCTTGTTCGGTAGGTAAAACAGTTAAAACTACTTCGCCCTTTTCGACATATTGATTTTCCGACCATATTTTGGTAAGTGAAACCTGCCCTGTAAATGGTGATCGTATTACGTATTCCTGTTCCCATTGGGCGATTTCACCTTTTAGTTTCTCATACGACTCTCTTACGCTTTGTTTAATCAATTTGCTGTTTTCCTCAAACTTAAGTTCTAATTCCAATATCTCCTGCTGTAAATTCGATACTTCTATTTGCGACGAAGCTACTTCGGTTTGTGTGCTTTTCCATTCCGAAAGTTTGGTAAGCTTCTGAGCCTCCGATTTTTCAAGTTGTGAAGAAGAAATAACCCTATCGGCATAAAGAGCTGAATCGCGCTGAAACTGTCTCACAGCAAGGTTATATTCACTCTTTTGAATAGCTTCCTTATCTTCCAGGCGATCGAGAAACAACGAGTATTTTTGTAATTCGGTATTAACGGAATTAATTTTTCTCTGATAATAATCGAGTTTCTTAAAATCGATATATTCCTGAATTCGTTTTTGAAAATTTGCGTAGGCTTCCTGTAAGGTTCCCAGTTTAAGATTATCAGGAAATTTAATTATCGTCAACGAATCGATATTCATACTTTTACCCAGCAATTCAGATAATGCTAATACATCATCGTATTTTGATGCCGATTCAAATACAGCAAGTACCTGGCTTTCATTCACCAACTCTTTATCAGTTACATACAATTTATATATTCTGGCTGATGTATTAGCTGTAATTTCAGCCGGTGGAGTTTCGGTTGTTAATTTTATTGGTGCCCTGATAATATCGGGATATTTTAAAAAAGCCGATCCAATAATAAGAAAAAGCAGCACTGCCATAATAATAATAGTGCCAAATCGTATTATCCACCTTGGAACCTGGCCAAGAATATCTCTTAGCTGTTCACTTCGTAATTCAAGGTTTTCTGCTCCTTGTTTATCTTTCTCGGTATATTTTATTTTAACCATTAATTGCCAAGTTCAAGTTGATTTTTTACCAGCTTGTAATAAGCACCTTTCATCTTCGTTAATTCCTCATGAGTTCCTTTCTCAACAATTTTTCCTTCCTGTAACACTACAATCTGATCGGCATTTCGTACAGTACTCAGTCGATGGGCTACCACTACAACAGTTCTGCCTTTAAAAAATTTGTACAAATTTTCAATAATTAGACGTTCATTATTTGCATCGAGGGCATTGGTAGCTTCATCGAACAATAAAAAAGAAGGATCCTTATAGAGAGCACGTGCAATTAGAATCCTCTGCTTCTGTCCCTGACTGAGTCCAAGTCCTTCCTGACCAATTTTAGTATTGAAACCTAATGGCAAATTGTCGGTAATATCGTGCACATTAGCCATTCTTGCAGCATAATACAATTTTTCCTTATCGATCTCTTCATCGGAAAGGGCTATATTTCGGGCAATGGAGTCCGAAAACAGGTATCCATCTTGCATTACCACACCACAAATACTTCGCCAGTATGCTGGATTTATGGTATCGAGGTTTTGACTTGCAATAAAAATATTACCCTCAATGGGATTATAAAATTTGAGTATCAGTTTAATAAGAGTAGTTTTTCCGCTGCCGCTTGTGCCCACAATCGCTGTAGTTTGATTAGGAGGAATATATAGGTTGATATCTTTCAATACAAATGGAGATTGAGGACCCTCGTATTGAAAAACCAGATTCTTAATGGTAATATCTTGTTTATGTTCAGATAAATCGGTAAGCAAATTAGGTGAGGATGCGTCTTCCTCATCTTGTATATGAACATCAGCTAATCTGTTAAGACTAATTTTTGCGTCTTGCGTAGTATGTAGAAAATTAATTAACAGATCGATTGGTCCAGAAAGCTGACCTATTACATACGATATGGCAACCATACTACCCAGAGTCATTTGTCCGCTAAGGACCAATAAAGCTGTATAAAATACAATTAGTACGTCTTTATATTGATTAAAAATCAGGGCTCCGGCTTTTTGATTCTGCAAAAGAGTAAGTCCCTTGATATTTATCCGGAATAGTTTGGCCTGAATATCTTCCCACTCCCATCGTTTTCTTTTTTCACAATTATTTAATTTAATTTCGTGCATTCCGTTAAGTAATTGCAAAAGAGTACTCTGATTGCTTGATAGCTGCGCAAATTTCCTGTTATCAAGATCTTTTCTTCGCTTCATATACTGTGTAGTCCATACAAGGTATAGTAAGCTGCCAGTAATGAATATTAAAAATATTTTCATGCTAAAAATTGCCAGTACTATACCCATGATAGTCATAGAGAAGACCGAATAAAACAAATCAATTGTTGTTTGTGTCAGAAATGTTTCAACGCGCTTATGATCAGCAACTCTTTGTAAAATATCACCTTGATTTCTAACTTCAAAAAAGGAAACCGGTAAACGCATTAGTTTTATCAGAAAATCGGAAACCAGATATATGTTAACCCGGGATCCTAAGTGGAGTATTATCCAGTTTCGGATAAATTCAAGTGAAAACCGGCTTGTCACCAGTATCAGTTGTGCAATAAGTATAGTTACGACGAGAGATGGGTTTGGAATTACAATTCCTTTGTCGACAATGGTCTGAAAAAGAAATGGAAAAACAACTTGTAAAAGTGCCCCCAGGAGAACACCCAAAATAATCTGAGTAATCAGCGCCCTGTAAGGACGAATATATTTAAATAGAAAGCTAAGTTTATTTCGGTTTATCTTTTCTTCATCGGATCGATAGAAATCGGGAGTGGGTTCAAGTTGAAGACATATGCCCAATTGCTCACCATCTTCGACGGTTGAAGCCCAACAGTTTAGAAATTCTTCCTTGGAGTAAGTTACAGGCCCAAAAGCTGGATCAACTACATAAAATCTGTCTTTTTTATATTTTCTGATAACAACAAAATGTTCCTGTTTCCAATGCGCAATGCAGGGGAGAACAAGCTGATTCTTAATTTGTTCGAGTGCAAGTTTAACACCCCTTGTACGAAAACCTATCGATTCGGCCGCTTCGCTAATACCTAACATGGAAACTCCCGAACGATTAATAAAACTTAACGCACGTAAAGTTGACAGTGAAAAGTGCTTGCCATAATATTTGGCAATCATTCGCAAGCATGCAGGACCACAATCGTTGGCATCGTGTTGCAGGAATACCGGAAATTTAGGCATGAGGTCGAGTTGAAACCTTAATGTTACGAATCTATAAGGTTTTACTGAAAAAAACCAGATTTTTTATAACAATAGCATTACTGTTTGCTGAAGAGTACGTCGAAAATGAAGAATACTTTTTTCCCGGTTCGATTTTTTTTGTTTATTAGAACTAATCGGAGTGTAAGGCAGAGTGAAATAAAATGTTGTTCCCTTATTTTTAACTGAATTATACCATATACTACCCCCCATAAGTTCAACAAGCTTTTTGGACAAGCTTAAACCCAACCCAAGTCCCTTCTTTTCATTTTCAGGTTCATTGAGTTTGTTGAAATTTTGAAATATTTCATTTTCCTTGCCTTCAAGTCCTCCTACTCCGGTATCCTTAACATAAAATTCAATATTATCCACTTTTAATTCAAATCCAAATTCAATTATTCCCTGCGGTGTAAATTTAAAAGCATTAGATAGTAAATTAGTTATTATCTGTGATAACCTGAATGAATCAACTACAACCTCAATTTCTTTTAACTCGCGAGGAACGGAAAGTAGTAAAGCTATATTTTTTTCAACAATATGTTTGTGAAGCGAAAAATAGGAATGAATTTCCGATAGCAGATCGTATAGCATGCAGTTTTCGTTAGTAATTTTCATCAGGCCGGCTTCAATGATTGAGGCTTCAATAATATTATCCATTTTATTTAAAAACTCCTGACTGCTCTCGCGAATATGTGCTATATAATTTTCCTTCTCCTTCAGGTCGAGGTTATTCATTTCAATCAAATCGGAAAAACCAACTATTGAATTCAGTGGTGTCCTTATTTCGTGATACAGGTTCCTGAGAAAAACTGATTTGGCTTTTTCAACACAATCCGACTTTTCATCGAGCAATTTTTCCAATAACTCAATTCGTCTTTTCATGTAATTAATTTCGGCATCCCTTATCATAGCAGCTTTTTTTCTCCTCTCCCCTCCGAATGGTTTTAATACTTTGGAAATGATGCCAAGACTCATCATAAATTCTTTTTAATATGTATCCAAGTTCAACAGCTTAATACAATTCACTTAGATAATGAAAAAGGTCCGGGTATTATAACCCGGCCCTTATGAAAACCCCGTACTTTGTTAATTATCTAATTCATTCTCCGCAAAATCCGACGTGCTTCTTTTCGATAGTATCCATCCGAAGATGCTATCGCAGTAAATATCTCCCGTGCCTTTATGTTCTCCTCGGTCATCAGGTAACACAAACCTAAATACCATTCCGCCGATTCGATAAATGCGTTGGCTTTATGATCCAGAATCATCTTAAAATTTTTGTTGGCTTCAGCATATTGTTGTATTTCCATCCGAGAAATCCCTGAGTATAAATTCAGGCCAATCCGGGAATTATCCGATTTAATTATTTTTTCAAAAAGCTCAATAGCTTTTTCAAACTCTTTATTTTCATAGCTAAGCATAGCCAGGCGCAAATCACTGTCGACAATATCTTCAGCTGTTCTGAAACTCATATTTATATCTGCTGGTTGATAATATTGAGCGTATATTTTTGCTGATGATGCTGCTGTTGATGATCGGTGCCTGATAATGCCGTAAACTGCTAAAAATAACAATAAGAGTATGGTTGCAGCACCTGTAGCTATATAAAGAGATTTTTTCTTTAATTTCGGAATAGTAATTGTTTTTTTCCAGGGACGATATGTTTTTGTATAGATATCGTTTAATTGAACCTGAAGCTCAATGGTTTCCTGGTCGGAAATAACTGTTTCGATCTTTTTTTGCAGATTTATTTCGGATTCTAATTCTGCATTGTCCTGTAACTCTTTTTCAAACCAATTTAGTTCACTGGCACTCATAACGCCGTCCAAGTATCTATCCACATACCTGGAATAGTCTATTTCCTGTTTCATAGTAATAAATTTTCAAATTACTTAAATATCAGATACATACAATTATATATCTCTACCCTATCGGTTCATTGACCGCAACAATTCTCTCTGATCAGTGTTCCTGATCAATTATGGAGCTTCGCTTAGTTTTAGAGCAACAATTATAAATTTAATATCATTTTAATAACCCGATTTGTCTAAACCGGTAGATATTCATAGCCACAACACTTTATTATAAAGTATTAACCAATCTTCGTCAAATTCTCATTAAATAATTGACGTACATATTTTTAAATACTGTTTTCTTCAAAGATAAAAAGGAGGCGAGATAAAATCTAGATGAGGAAAGGAATTGAAGTTATGTGCCGTTAAAACCATCTTCTATCTCGCCTGTATCACCCTTTTCATTGTTGAGAAAACAACCAAATTTTCAAATATTTTATTCAAAACCATCAGGATCCGGAGGTTCAGATTTTCCGCCACCGCGAATTTTTGACATCTCTTCCAGATTCAGTATTCTGATTTCTGTATTCATTTTTGCCGAAGCGCTGGTAAAATTTGTATAATTTTTCATAGTACAGGGGTTTTTAAGAAGTGTTCGGTTTTTATATATAGTTCCATTTGTAACTGAAATGTCACCGGCTTTTTGCATTTTTTTTTGTGATTTTTTATATTTATTTTATAAACATCAGTATATCAATATTTTATATTCTTCGTTTTTTCGCTTTATTTTCCTATTTTCGAATATTAGAGACCCTCTTTCATGAAAAATCTCATTAAAATATCAGTCTTATTAACCTTTATGACTGTTTTTTTAATAAAGGAATCAACCGTATTGGCCGAAAGTAAAAATATTCTACAGATACAAGATACTATTCTGGCTTTGCTGAACAATGCTGATTCTTACAAGAATATTGGAGACTATGAAAAAACACTTGATTTAATAAAAAAGTCGCATCATCTCAGAAAGAAGTTCTTTCCTGATACGAGCATTGAAATTATAAAAAGCAACATAAATATGGCGAGAGCCTACTTATATTTATATGAGTATAAAATTGCACTTGAGTATTTGCATGAAGCTGAAAAGCTTTGCAAAATTAATGAAAGAGATAGAACAGAAGAAATTGGAACAATTTACACCTTATTTGGCAGAATTTACAAGCAAATGGGCAATTACATTGAAGCTCAGCAATATACAAAGTTAGCAGAAGAATATCTATTAAAAGACAAAGCATTAAATAGGAATAAAATTGTTTCACATTATTTGCTTTCAGCTGATTTAGAGAGAAATTTAGGTAATATTGAGGCTTCCCTTGAATATTACGAGAAATCCCTTGAAATTATTCAGAAGCTGGATCAGAATACCGATTTTTTACTTAATTATTATATAGGAACTGCATTAATCTATGCTAAATCCGACGATTATAAAAAAAGCATTGAGCTCCAGCAAATAGCTATTAACATTGCAAAAAGCGATTCAGCAAATTATGCCCTTCGATTAGCCATATTATATAATAATATCGGATTAGATTATTTGGAAATTCGTCAGCTCAACAAAGCCCAACATTATTTGCAAAACGCATTACAAGTATATAAAAACCTTGGAGTAAAGGGATCTTATTTGGCTGAATTGTATGAGAGTTTGGGTACACTTTGGTTTTACAAAAATGATCTTCAGCATTCACTTAGATTTTATCAAAAAGGATTAAAGATAACGGCACCCGTGATGAAAGTTGAAAATGTGCTTGAAAATCCGAATATCGAGCAAATCGAAGCTGTGTTGCCTGCTTTGATAATACTAAAATCGAAAACTACTTGCCTGAAGAAATTATTCTTTAAGGAAAATAACCTCGATTACCTGGATGCCGCTATAAATACGTCGTTAATGGCTATTGAATTGGTTGAGCAAGTCAGAAATAGTTACCAGAGTTATGAGAGCAAATTACTGACTACCAAAAACGAATATGAAATATTTAATATTACCCTCGATCTTTTACATGTTGCCTATCAATATACCGGTAATAAAAAATACAGTGAACTAACTTATATCGTTTCGGAAAAATCAAAATCGTCTGTTCTTTTATCTGTACTAAGCGAACTGGATGCTCGACAGTTTGGCGAGATACCCGATTCGTTGTTAGAAAAAGAACAAAGTCTTTCGAAATCCATTGCTTTTTATAAAGAAAATCTATATGAAGAGAAACAGAGCCTTGATCCTGATTCGTTAAAAATCAGTATCTGGGAAAAATATCTGTTTGATGTTCAACGTGAGCATAATCAACTAATTGCTTTCTTCGAGCGTAACTTTCCAAAATATTTTAATTTAAAATATGATTATTCTGTAACCGATTTTAAAAAACTCCAAAAAAAATTACCCTTACGAACATCACTTATTGAATATAGTATCTCTGACTCTATCTTGTTCACTTTTATAATAAACAAACACAGCTTTCAGTTATATGAACAAAATATTAATAAGGAGTTTTTCGAACAGCTCAATCAATATATAAATAAATTTCATCGGTTCGATTTTAGTAAGCAAACGCTTAACGATTTTACTGAATTCTGCTGGATGAGTCAGTTACTATATAATATATTGATAGCTCCAGTTTACAATCAGATCTCCGGGAATTCATTGATCATTGTACCCGACGGAATATTGTCCTATCTGCCTTTCGAAACTTTGATCAAGGAAATACCCGATGGGATACCTTCGAGTCAGTATCGTTATTTGGAATATCTGATTAACGATTACAGTGTTTCATATGCTTATTCTGCAACATTATATAATCAGGTTAGCGGCACACAAAAGAATTTAACCAATAGACGACTCCTTGCCTTTGCTCCAGAATATGTCAAGAATGCGTATGAAAATATTTCAGGATATGCGTACTTGACACGACAACAATTAAGAAAGGATCTGTTTCCGATACCTGGTGCTATTGATGAAGTAGAAGCTATCCACCAACTCATTTCGGGTGATGTATTTATTGGAAAAGATGCCACAGAAAAGAATTTTAAGGATACAGCCGAATATTATGATATTTTGCATTTGGCCATGCATACTGTTATTGACAATAAAAATCCGTTATACTCCAAATTAATATTCTCAATTAGCAAGGATTCGGTTAATGATGGTCTTCTTAATACATACGAAGTATTCGACCTGACACTTAACGCCCGGATGGTTGTATTAAGTGCCTGCAGCACTGGTGAGGGTGAATTTAATAATGGAGAAGGAGTTATGAGTCTTGCCCGGGGATTTGTATATGCCGGCACACCAAGCATTGTTATGACTATGTGGGAAGTTGAAGATAGGTCGGGTTCGGAACTTATGAAAAACTTTTATAAAAATCTGCTGAAGGGACAATCAAAGTCGAAAGCTATGCAGAATGCTAAGTTGGCTAGCATTAGAGATGCACGTCCTGAAAATACACACCCTTTTTTCTGGTCGTCGTTTGTTGTGATGGGCAACTCACATGCGTTATACAATAATAAAAAATCCCAAATAATAATTGCTGTTGCTTCTATTACATTGCTTCTTGGATTATCTGTAATATTAATCAGGGTAAGAAGAAGAATCAAACAATAACGGCATTTCTTGCTATCTCTCTTTCTGTAGATTTTTATATTCAGGATCTGCCTTAATCATTTTTATTAATGCTTCTTTACACTTGTATTTTTTATTGCGAACAATTTTTTCGCTCTTATAACCCAATTCTGCAGCTATCTTATCATAGGGAACTTTATCGGTAATTAATTTTAACACTTTCTGGCACTCCGGTCCAAGTTTCAAAAAATACTTACGAAAGAGCCTGAGTTCAAGTTCCTCATCTATAGGATTTTCAGGCAAGTTATAGCTCAACTCAGGTTCTTCTATTTTATTTATATTTCGCTGATGAATTGCTCTGTTTCTAAGTATTTTTAACCAAACCAATCGAGAAATACCATATAGGTATGAATCGAAACCCGATTTAATTTCGAAATTATTCTGGGAAATTTGTTTAAAGGCTACAATTATAGATTCCTGAAAAACGTCTTGGGCATCATCCTGATTACCACCATTATTGATTACATAGTATCGTACAACCGGAAATATCTCTCGATATACAGCAGTAAGGATCTGATTATCCCGATTCCTTATACCTTCTATAATCTGCCCAAGAGTAAGTTTTTTCACAATTATACAATGTTTCGTACATCCTTAATATCAAATTTGATATTAAAAATCAATAGATACAAAAACGAAACATC
>CAYMQP010000002.1:0-7727 GCA_964392505.1 uncultured Bacteroidales bacterium | reverse complement strand
AACCCCGTTCAAATATAAAAAAAAATCAGAGTTATACTATTAATAATTGATTATTTGAAAGATTGTACGAAACATTTAAAGTAATACTTAACAAAATAAGTGTAGTAGCATTTATTCTAATACAGATTATTTATTACGAATACTTTTATAGTTAATACAGCCTTGGCAATGTATGCAAGATTTATTATTGCTCTTAAAGAATATCCAAACTGCCATACTTGTTTTCAATAATGCTAGAGATATTATTATGTATACTATAAGATCCTGGATCATATTAGATTACTTAAGCTTACTAAAATATCAAATTACCCAGCTGAAAAATCATTAATGACATTATATAAGCTAATACAGTAGTATAGGCGATCATAAACAAAGCCAACAATATACTGCCTGATTCTTTTTTTACTGTCGCAAAAACAGCGATACAGGGAAAATAGATTAGGGTAAAAACAAGAAATGAAATAGTTGCCAAAGGACTGAATACATGTTCACCAATCCTGGGTCCTGATTTATACACTTGATAGCGAAGTATATCGGCTAATTTGTTTTCACCTCCTTTCTTGTCAACATCAACATGATGCAACACACCTAGTGTACTCACCACAATTTCTTTAGCGGCAATACCTGAAATAAGGCTTACACCCATTTTCCAATCAAAACCTAACGGCCTTATTACAGGTTCAATTAATTTACCCAGCCGGCCAATATATGAGTTCTCCAATTGCTTATCTTTTAGATATTTATATGATTCTGAATCATTCTCAAGAACCGGCTGTGTCGTAACTAAATGACTCATTAGTTCCTTATCGATCATACCCAGGTGCATTGGAACCTTTTTATCAAGAGTTTTAATAGTTGTTTCATACCGCGGGAAATATCCCAGCGCCCATAAAAATATAGAAGCAATTAAGATAACACCACCTATTTTTTTTACGTACTGCGAGGCTTTTGTCCACATATGCTTAAAAATCGATCGTGATGTAGGCATTCTGTATGGCGGAAGTTCCATTACAAAGGGAGTGCCTCCTGATCGGAATAAGGTTTTATTAAAAAAAACTGCCATCAAAATAGCTATTAAAATTCCCAGAATATAAATTGAAAACAGTACTGTACCCTGAAAAGCGGGGAAAATCGCCCCAATAAGTAATAAGTATACTGGTAACCGGGCTGAACACGACATGAACGGATTTATTAAGATAGTCAAAAGCCGATTGTTCCTGTCCTCAATAACCCTTGTGGCCATTATTGCCGGTACATTACATCCAAAACCCATAATAAGCGGTATAAATGATTTGCCATGCAGACCAATTTTGTGCATTAATCGGTCCATAATAAAAACAGCACGTGCCATGTAACCCGAATCTTCCATAAAAGAAATAAAAAGGAAAAGTATCAGGATATTGGGAAGAAAGATGATAACTCCTCCAACTCCACCAAGTATACCGTTTATTAACAAATCTTTTAATGATCCGTCGGTCATACTTTCCGATATAACAATATGTAACCAGTTAATGCCGCTGCTGATCCAGTTCTGAGGATATTGACCTAATTTAAATGTAGCGGCAAACATGATCCACATGAATAAGAAGAAAAAAGGAAAGCCAAAAACCTTGTGTGTTAAATAACTATCGATAATTTCAGTGGCCTTAATTTGTTGCTTTTGGTTTTTATAATAGGTTTCCTTAAGGGCTCCACTAATAAAACCATAACGTTTTTCAGTAAAAATCGATTCAATATCTTCATGGAATAAAATTTCCAGTCTTTCTTGCTCCTTAATAACCAGGTCAGTAATTTCTTTATAGTTTACAGCATTTTTTAAATAATTTTCGATATGACGATCCTGTTCCAGCAGTTTTATGGAAATAAACCGGGATGAAATCCTATCTGTAATTGTATAGTTATCAGGTATTTTAATCAGATTTTGTATACGTTCTATCGAGGTTTCCAGTTCGTCGCCGTAATTAATATGAATATGACGTTGCGATTTTTCTTCGTCGTTATAGACATCAATAATCTTTCGGAGTAATTTATTAATTCCTTTTCCTCTCGATCCGATTGTCGGAACTAAAGGAATCCCTATTAGTTTAGCCAATAAATTATAGTCTAGCTTGTCTTTTCGCTTAACCAGCTCATCGTACATATTCAATGCCAGAACAACTTTAATATCCATGTCGATAAGTTGAGTTGTAAGAAACAGGTTGCGCTCCAGATTCGAAACATCAACGACGTTTACAATAACATCGGGAATTTCGTTGGTAATGTACTCACGTACAAAGATTTCTTCGGGCGAATAAGCAGAAAGCGAGTACGTTCCTGGCAAATCGGTGATCTTAAAGATGTATTCTCCTAACGAAATCTGGGCCGATTTTGAATCAATAGTAACTCCAGGATAGTTAGCTGTATGTTCGCGTGAACGAGAAGCAAAATTAAATACCGAGGTTTTTCCTGTATTAGGATTCCCAACAAATGCAACATTGATTCGATTAGCAGAAATAACATTTGGACGTGTTTCCGAGGTTGTCTCTATCGAACCGTTTTTTTCAATATCTTGCTGTTCCCAATCTTTCTCAGATATTATTTCTATCAATTCCGCTTCCGACCGACGGAGTGAAATCCTATAATCCATTAGCGAATATTCAATCGGATCTTTTAACGGTGCATTTTTAATTACTTTAACCTTTTTACCTCTAACAAAACCCATTTCCATTATTCTTCGTCGAAATGCACCTCTCCCTCGCACTTTAACTATTACTCCCTCCTCACCTGAAATTAATTTTGAAAGTTGCATGTCCTGAAAATAAACACAATTTTAATATAATTTATGAGTTGTCACAATACCAAATAATGGGGATTTGAGTTAATAATATAATTAGTTTATTTGTTACTTATTAATTGGGATTAGAAAATGTTTTTTATATATTAGTTTACAGAAGTAGTTATATTCATAGGATCATTTTATGCGGTCATCAGAGAACATATACGATATACTTAATGAATATCTTGAAGTTGGAGAAGATAGTATTAGTCTGCTGGAAGAACCGATTGATACCAATACACAGCTTGAATATTTCGAGTGTTCGAAGAACCATGATAAAAATCTCACGGATGATGAAATAATCAGTAAAAAAGACCTCATTTTCGATGATTCCGTACCTAATGAGCAGAAAAAACTTATTCTTGTACAGCTTGCCTCAATCAGTAATGTTGAAGCCTACCGTACCATTGAAAAATATTTGAAAAAACCCAATAAGAAGTTATCGAAATGGGCACACCTGGCATTTCTTGAAAGTCGTCTTTTACTGGAAAGCACATTTCTCGACGAAAATAAAGTTTTAATTACTACAGGCTTGGGAGGAAAAGGAAATAAATTGCGATATTTCATAGTATTCTTTACCGACGATGGATCGCCTATTACCAATCTTCAGCAAGATATAATCAAGAATGAATTGAATTATGCATTATGCGAAAACGATGCAGAAATCGAAAATCTTATTTTCGAAGAAGGTTTTGCATATATCCTTACTGTTGTACCCATTAATATTCCCGTTCAGCAATTCTTTAATAAAATACTCAGAGATTGTAATGAATTTGGCGATTTCCTCTTCGATGATTTTATTATATCCAACGTTAAAATCTTATCCATCGAAGAAATTCGTGAACTCCTTGCTATCAACGACATCTATTAAATACATCCAAAAATGTTACACGAAGTTAATGTTGCTGTGCAGGTATTACCTTCATCCAGCACTAAACACCCATATACCATTATTGACAGAGCCATTGAACTCATACAAAACTCTGGCCTAAAATACAGAGTTTGTCCTTTCGAAACTGTGCTTGAAGGAGATTACGATCAAATAATAGATCTTATTAAAAAAATACAACTGGAATGTATCGATTACGGAGCTGAAAAACTGATAACCTTTGTTAAGATTGAGATAAACAGGGATTCGGATGTTACAATAGAAGATAAAACTACAAAATACCATTAAAAAAAGGGCCTGCACAGCCCTCTCTTTATAATCTAAGATTTTTCTTCTTCTTCTTCTTCTTTTTCTTCTCCTTCATCTCCTTCCTCGCTCGAGGCAGCAACTTCTACTTTTTCAAGATCCTCAAATTCAACATCGGTATAAGAAGATGGATTTTCCTGTGAATCAACCGTTTCATCAAGTATTTCCTCGGGTCTGTTTTCCTTGATATACTTAATTGATTCATTCAATCCTTCGATAAACTTATCAAAGTCTTCCTTGTATAAGAAAACTTTGTGCTTTTCATAAAAAAAGCGACCATCCTTATGATAACGTTTCTTACTCTCGGTGATAGTAAGATAGAAATCATTTCTCCTGGTAGCTTTAACATCGAAGAAATATGTGCGTTTTCCTGCACGAACGGCTTTTGAAAAAATTTCTTCCCTCTCGGAAGTTTCCATGCCTTCCATTTTTTCTTTACCTTCTTCCATCATAAATCGTTTTTTCCGGTTCTACTCACTTCAAAAATAAAAAAAAAAAAACAATCCGTAACTTTTATACCATTTTTCTAAGATACTGACTCACTAAAATTTATATGATTATAATAATTGAATAATCCCGCATAAACATTATTCGTGATTTAAAAAAAACAATTTACTTTGCATTCCAATGTTTGAAAGGTTCTTTGCGATATGATAAGCAGGAGAATATTGAGAATTAAGATAATGCAAGCATTGTATGCTTATTTTAAGCATGATGGGAAATCTTCTTTAAAAAAAGCCGAAAAGGAACTCTTTTTTAGTATAGAAAAAACATTCGATCTTTATCACTATCTAATGCTGCTGCTTATAGCCGTTGCTGATTATGCCAAATCGAGAATTGAGCTGGCTAAAAATAAAAAAGTCCCTACATATAACGATCTACACCCAAATACGAAATTTATCGATAATTTAATTATAGCGCAGCTCGAAAATAATGCTCAGCTTTCGCAATATGTAAGCACAAAGAAATTGAGTTGGATCAGGTATCCCGAATTTATTAAAGGTCTGTATGCAAAAACCCAGAAAAGTAATTGCTATATCCAATATATGAACAATGGATCCTCTTCGTATGAAATTGATAAATCGTTTATTTGTAACTGGTATAAAGATGTTGTAGCCCAATATGACCCACTTTATCAGAACCTCGAAGAACAAAGTATATATTGGAACGATGAACCTGAATTTGTCATAGGAATAATTATAAAAACTATTAAAAAGTTCACTGAATCAGATGGTGAATCATCGGTGTTATTGCCACTTTATAAGAGTAGCGATGATGAACAATTTGCCCGAAAACTTCTCCACAAAGTAGTATTGCACAATAAAGAATACCAGCTTCTTATAGAAAAATATAGTAAAAACTGGGATATTGATCGAATTGCATTTCTTGATATACTGCTAATGCAAATGGCTATTGCTGAAGGAATTGAATTTTCATCAATACCTATTAAAGTTACGCTGAACGAATATCTCGAACTGGCCAAATTTTACAGTACATCCAAAAGCAATATATTTATTAATGGTATTCTAGATAAAATCTTCGTTTATCTACGGGAGAATAATCAGATAAAAAAACAGGGACGTGGATTGATTGGAGAAATATAGCCTTGTCATTCACAAAGTTTTATCCTTACTTTGCACCTTGAATTTTAAAAATGTAAAATAATTTACGATGAGCAGCTTAATTAACTTCATTCTAATGCCTCAACCTCAAGGAGGTGAATCAAATCAGATGTCATTTTTCATTATGATGGCCTTATTGATCGTGGTTTTCTATTTCTTTATGATTCGGCCCAATGTAAGAAAGCAAAAAGAACTTAGAAATTTTAGGGATGCCCTTAAAAAAGGAGATAAAATAATTACCACGGGTGGAATTTATGGTAAAATCAATAATATCTCGGAAAACATAGCCACAATCGATGTTGGCAACAACGTAATAATAAAAGTTGATAAAAATGCTATCCTGAAAGATAACACCGATCTTCAGAGACAGCAGAAGTAATGCATAAATCAGGAGTTTAGGTATATTTGTATACGTTAAACTCCTATTTTTTTGATCCCAACGAAAAGTAATGTATCCATAGTAAATTACTTCAGGAGTACATGGGAACGGCTCCTTAGAATATTTCGACAAATACGTCAAAAACATCTGGCATTCATTTTTTTCATCATTCTTGCTACAATAGCCTGGTTTCTCAGGGCGCTTGGTGATGAATACATTGCTACTATTGAATACCCGGTAAAATATACTAATCTTCCACCGAATCGTATCCTCTCCCAACCTCCACCCGAATATCTTTCTTTACAGGTTCAGTCCGACGGATATACCATAATCAGTAGTCGGATAAAGCCCAAGCGACCTTTAAGTTATAATGTCAACGCTTTTGCTCTATATTCATTATCAGCAGATTCAACTTCAGTTTACACGCTAACCTGGTACGCCAGGGAACGACTTTCCACTGAATTAAGTCTATCAAATAGAAATATCCAGATACTGGATATCAAACCCGATACGCTAATATTCAATTTTACACGCGTAAAGAGGAAAAAAGTACCGCTTGTTGTACGTCTAAAAGAAACCTCCGATTTATTTGCAAAGCAATACATGCTTAATGGTAATCCTTATACCGAACCGGATTCAATTGAAATGACAGGGCCTTCCTATTTGATTGATACGTTGAACAATGTTTTTACCGAATACGTACAGTTTAAAAATCTTTCTGATACAGCAGAAAAAAAAGTTAAGCTGGAAAAAATTAATAAACTGACTACACCGATAAAAAAAGTTAAGGTAATAATACCTGTCGATGAGTTCACCGAATCGGAATTTAGAATTCCGATTGAACCTAAAAATGTACCGGATTCGCTCGATATTAAAACATTTCCAAAATATGTGCGTGTCAAATATATTGTTACCCTTACGCATTTCGATAAAATAACTCCTGATCTTATTCACGCTTACGTCGATTATAGTTCAGCAAATGTAAATTTGACTTCCGAAGCAACAAAGCTTCGAATTCAGTTGGATACTATTCCTCCATTCGTTCACAACTTGAGTCTGGCACCACGAAATGTCGAATTCTTAATTGAAAAAAAGAATGTTGAAACTAGGAGTGACAGGGGGAATAGGTAGTGGAAAATCCCTTGTATGCAACATATTCACTGCTTTAGGCACACCTGTGTACCATGCCGATGAAAGGGCAAAAATACTGGTAAATACGCACGACGAAATTCGTAAAACCATTTTAAAGGAATTTGGCGAAACCTCGTTTACGGGGTCCCATTACAACAAGCAATACATGGCATCTATTGTTTTTAAGGATCCCAAACGGTTACAAATACTGAATAGTATTATTCATCCTATGGTTGAAGAAGATTTTAGAAAATGGTGTCAGAAACATAATTATTACTATGTAGTACACGAGGCTGCTATTTTATTTGAAAGTGGAGCCCATAAGCATATGGATTACACTTTATTGATTGATGCTCCTGTTAACCTGCGAATTGAAAGAGTAACTAAAAGAGATAATATATCAAAACAACAAGTTGAATTGCGCATCGCAAACCAGTGGGCTACCGATAAAATTAGGGAGATGGCCGATTGGGTTATCGTGAACAACGGGAAATCCTTAATTTTGCCACAAATTATGGAAATACACAACTTTTTAATTAAAAAGGATAAATCACTGTCAGACAATACTTTGCGGGAGCTGGTCAT
>CAYMQP010000001.1:40888-55587 GCA_964392505.1 uncultured Bacteroidales bacterium | reverse complement strand
CTTTTAAGTCGTTTTCAATCACTGCAATGCTATCATTGTTGGCATATGAAGCTAGGAATTTAACTTCAATAGAAGGTAGTAGCGGATTGTGACCTATATGCTCGATAAAATCTTCGCCTAGTTCTTCCTGTAATTCTATAGCTGCTTTTTCTTTGGGAATGTATACTGTTTCTTTTACATAATTTTTGGCATCGAGGGCTTTTTGAATCTGAAATATATCCACCTCGCGAATATTATCTTTCAGAATCACCTTAAATATAATATTCTCTCTTACATAATCAGAAATTCTTTTAGTATTAAGCAATAAAAGTCCAATTGATCCCAGCAGAATCAGAAGAAGTGTTATGCTTACGGTGGATGTAAAATATGAACTACGCAACCGTCGTTTCTCTATTTTAACTTCACTTCTCGTCATAAAGAAATACTATCCTGACGCGTAAAAATAAGAAGAATATCAGTTTAAGGATAATAATGCAGATACAAAAAATGTTAAGAATAATTATTCCACGATAGTAACCCATCCGAATTTATCTTCTTCATCACCAGTTTGTATCGCAGTAAGATGATGATATAGTTTGCTGCAAATTGGTCCTGGTGTATTTCCCTCGCAAAACTGATATATTTTATTCAACTCTGGATCGATGATTTTTCGGATGGGAGTTATAACTGCTGCAGTTCCGCAAGCACCAACTTCATCAAATTCGGAAAGTTCATCAACCGGTATCGGTCGACGCTCAACTTTCATACCCATATCCTCTGCCAACTGCATAAGACTCATGTTAGTAATGGAAGGTAAAATTGATTTTGAATCGGGTGTAACATAGGTATTCTTTTTAATACCGAAAAAATTCGCGGGGCCGGCTTCATCGATGTATTTCTTTTTTTGGGCATCGAGGTATAGGGTTGTGCTAAAACCAGCGTCATGGGCATCTCTTAATGAAAGAAGGCTGGCTGCGTAGTTCCCTCCAACTTTATACGAACCTGTACCCAATGGAGCAGCACGATCATACTTCCGGCAAATCATAATATCGACTGGAGCAAATCCATCTTTAAAATAAGGCCCAACAGGTGTTACAAATACTATATATAAATATTCTTTTGCGGGTTTCACCCCAACTTCGGGGCCCAATCCAAGTAATAAAGGCCTGATATAAAGCGTAGCACCATAACTATAAGGCGGAACAAAACGCTCATTGAGTTTTATAGCTTTTAAAATTGATTCTTTGAAAATTTCTGTCGGTACTTCGGGCATGATAACACCTTGGGCAGAATCAATCATTCTTTTTGAATTATTTTCCCAACGAAAAAGTCGGATTTTATTATCTCTACCTCGATAAGCCTTTAATCCTTCAAAAATTTCCTGGCCATAATGCAGACACGTTGAAGCAATATGTAATTCAATAAATTCTGAATCGGATACAAGAATATCCCCCCATTTCCCGTTTTTATAATAACACCGAATGTTATAATCGGTTTTCATGTATGCGAAAGGCAGATTTTTCCAATCGGTATTTTCCATAATTATTATTTATAGATGCATTATTGGTTGTAATGCAGTAAATATAGATAATCGGGAAGTTCAAAACAATGATTGTTGAACATACATTGAATTGATTAATTTCGTATATAACAATATGCTTTAGTTTTTTAAATTTAATTCTTATCTTAAACCCTTAAAATAACCCTTTTAAAATGGAGCAGGAAAAAAATGTCATATTGGTTACATGGGATTTTACTGAAAAATCCGAATTTGCTCTGGAGCACGCTATCAATGCCAGCAAAAAGCTACATCATACCATTGGATTGGTTCATATAGTAAAAAAAGAAAACGAGATAAAACCAGCCGAAGATCGCATCAAAGGTATACTTACCAGCAAATATTCAGGTATTGAACCAGCTCCCCTTGTAATTGTTAAGGATGGAAATATTTTTTCCACCATCACAGATTTAGCTAACAACATGGAGGCCATGATGGTTTTCATGGGAACTCATGGAATTAAAGGAATGCAAAAATTTCTTGGTAGTTGGGCACTAAAAGTTATTGCTCATACTAAAATGCCTTTTATCGTGGTTCAGGACAATCCTCAGAAAGGTTTTTATGAAAAAATTGTGATCCCTATTACTTTTAGGAAAGAAAATAAAGAATGTATTAATTGGGTAGGGTATTTCGCCCGTCATTTTGGGTCACACTTCTATGTTTTCAAAGCGAAACATACCGATCCTAATTTTGTAAAAGGTATCGATTCTAATATCTTTTTTCTCACCAAATTTTTTACCAGCAAGGGAATAGCCTTCGATATAGAGGAAGCAGAAAGTGATCATGAGTTTGTAGTGCAAACTATTAAATATGCACAGCGTATTGATGCCAACGCTTTATTACTAATGGTTACAAAAGATATTGGATTTGCTGATTATGTGCTGGGAGCGCATGAGCAATATATTATTGCCAATGAAGCCAAGTTACCTGTAATTTGTATCAATCCAAAACCTCCGAAATTAGGTGGAAGTTTTAGTGCATCGGGAGGATAAAAGAATTGAATTTGTATCACTGATAAATAATTGAAAACAAGGGCTTTATGTCCTTGTTTTCAATTTAAGTACTATGAACTTAGTATTCGTAACAAACAATCCTCATAAATTACTTGAAATCCGGCATGCTTTGCCCGAAAAACTTTCAGTCTCCAGTCTTAAAGATGTTAATATACTGGAAGATATTCCTGAAACACAAGATACTATTGAAGGTAATGCCATGCAAAAAGCAGAATATGTTTTTAATACTTATGGTTTTAACTGTTTTGCCGATGATACAGGATTAGAGGTTATGGCACTTGATAAACGGCCAGGCGTTTATTCTTCAAGATATGCCGGACCGGAATGTAACGCCTCAAAAAACATGGCTAAATTGCTAAAAGAACTTGAATATTGCGGAAATCGATTAGCCAGATTCCGAACAGTAATAGCTTATGCCGAAAAAGATAATATTTTTACTTTTGAGGGTATTGCAGAAGGATCAATAGCTCATAAACCGGCCGGAAATAAAGGATTTGGTTACGATCCAGTTTTTATACCCCTCGGACATAATCGTACTTTTGCACAAATGACTTTAAAACAAAAAAACACTATATCGCATAGAGCTAGGGCTTTAAATAAATTTATAACATTTTTAAATTCCCGTTATTTGTAACTTTTTTATATCAAATATAATTTCATGTATTGTATTTGCGTATTATAGTATCTTCGATAATATTCACTGGAAATCTTATTAAAAATATTTAAATGAAGAATAACTGGAAACTAAGGCATACATTGTTCTCTTTCACATTTCTATTTCTTATTATAATCCAAGTACATTCCCAGCCCATATTACAAGGTGAATGGCACGATCATTTATCATATCGTAAATGCCTCAGAATAGCTGAAACACCTGAATGGGTATATTGTGCAAGCGAATCGGGATTAATATCATACAACAAAAATACCAGTGGCTTAATAAAACATTCAAAAGTCACCGGATTATCGGATGTGTTGATAAATACTATTGCCTATTCCGAGGAAACCGATTATCTGATCATTGGTTATGTAAATGGTAATATTGACTTGCTACGCGAAGGAGAATCACCTTTGAATCTAACCGATATTAAGCGAAGGATTATGACAAGTGAGAAACGAATTAACAAAATACTCACGTATAATCAGTATGCCTATTTGGCTTGTGGTTTTGGGATCGTGGTTCTTAATCTTGAAAATGCCGAAATAAAGGAAACTTATTATCTGGGCGAGAGTGGGACATACTTGAATGTCAACGATATCGCTATTGCCAATAATGTTTTATATGCAGCAACAGAAACAGGTGTTTACAAGGCGAATCTTGATAGCCCCAACCTGTTGGATTATTCCTATTGGTCACGATTGGATTATCTGCCCCAGGCATTCGATGAATATACTCAAGTTGAAGCCTTCCAAAATACTCTTTTTGCAGTATATACTGAGACTTCATCGGGACATGACAATATTATAACCTTCAGCGAAAATGATTATCAACTGTGGGCCAATTATAGCGATACTACAATTAATGATATTTGCTCTACGAATGGTTATTTAACAATCGCAGCTCCATCACATGGATATATTTACGATGAAAACAATGCACTTGTTAATGACTTCACTGCTTATGGTGTAGAGCACATATTCATATCTGATCAGGGATCTATTTTTGCAGCCTGTACTTTTAATAGTTTTATACGAATCAATGAAGATAATTCAACAAGTTATTTAACTATTCAAGGTCCCAGGTTTTCGAAAGTGAACAGAATTGCAACAAAAAACGATCATATTTGGGTTTCATCGGGAGGTCCCAACAATCCTTATGGTCCACAAGCAATTTATTCATATATTGATGGTATATGGACCAGTTATACGAACGAAAACGACAATATTATTAAAAAAATTGGATCGACTTATAAAATAGCTATTGATCCTAGCAACATCTCTCATTTATTTGCTGGTACTTTCGGTTACGGCATTGTTGAAATTCTTAATGGAGTAACTATTAATCTATATAATAAAGAAAATGTTGAAATATTCTTTGATATAGCAGATGTTGTAGGCATTCGCACCAGAGGTATGCAGTATGATAATCAAAATAATATTTGGTTCTTACTTGATATGGTAATAAATCCTCTGTTTATTCTCGATCCTGAGGGCAACTGGGATCGTTTGCAAATATCAAATTCTATTTTAACCACTGATAGAAAAAAATATTCAGATTTGCTAATTACCAGCAGAGGTCAAATATGGATACTTACATTTGATTCTGAAGTAATTTTACTGGAAGAAGAAGCTGAGGGTATTTACAGAGATAAAACCTTTCTTATAAAAAATCAATACGGTACTCTTATAAATAAAGCAAACTGCCTTGAAGAAGATAATGAGGGAAATATTTGGATAGGTACTAACAACGGACCTATTGTTTATTATTCGCCATGGAATATATTTCAACTTAGTGATATTTCAGGATACCAGATCCCTATTCCACGCAACGATGGTACCAATAACGTAGATCTTTTTCTTTTTAGTGAAGCCATTTTCGATATTAAAACCGACGGTGGAAATCGAAAGTGGTTTGCTACGGCAAATTCCGGAGTATTTCTTACTTCACCGGACGCAAAAAAAACTCTCGCAAATTTTAGAGAAGATAATTCCCCACTATTATCAAATGGAATAACTGGTATCGACATTAATGAAAAAAACGGGGAAGTATTTATTGCCACCGATTTAGGACTTGTTAGTTATGGTGGTATAGCTACCACAGGATATGCAGATTACACTGATGTGTATGTTTATCCTAATCCTATACGACCCGATTATGACGGGCCTATTACTATTACAGGTCTGGTAGAAAACTCGATTGTTAAAATAACCGATATAAATGGAGCATTGGTTTGGGAAAGCAGATCACTTGGTAGCCGGGCCGTTTGGGATGGCCGAAATTTTAAAGGAATCCGCGTGGCTACAGGTGTATATTTAGTTATGCTGGCCACCGAAGATGGTCAAAAATCGCATATTACCAAGCTTTTATTCCTGCATTAATGCTTTGTAAGACTCAAGCAATAGTATTAAAAAGCATCAAGTATGGTGAATCAGGGCTTGTTGCACAGGTATATACCGAAGACTTCGGACGACAATCTTTTCTTATTCACAGTGTTAGAAAACGCAGAAGTAAATTTCATTATGCCCTATTCGAACCCTTGTCATTGCTTGATCTCGATATTTATTACAAGGAAAACAGGGATCTTCATTCCCTAAAGGAAGCCAAATTAAGTATTACTTTTCATCATATACCATTTGATATAAAAAAAAGTACAATAGCTATTTTTATCAGTGAAGTTTTATATCGATCTCTTCGCGAAGTCGAATCGAATAAACCACTTTTCAATTTTCTTTTTCATGCCATTCAGATATTGGATATGGCCGAAGAAGGTATCGAATATTTCCATCTTATATTTCTTATTCAGTTGAGTAAATTTCTTGGTATTTATCCTAAAAATAATGCTGAACTCATTGATATTAAGCCACTGAAGGCATCACAATTAAGAAATATTTTTGACTATTCGCTTCAGGATATTGGCAGGATAAAAATGGAACACACTTTAAGAAATGATTTACTAAATAATCTTATTAATTACTACCAGGATCATTTGGAAGGTATGGGTGAAATCAAATCCCTTCAGGTATTACGTGAAGTTTATATTTGATAAATTTTATTATATACTATTTACAGAAAAACTGAGACCTGAATATCCTTAATTACTATCCGTTCTTTCACAGGTAGTTACAATTTCGTTTGCTAAATATTTGCCGGAAACAAGTGCCGAAGGAATATCTGAACCAAGCCATGCCGGAAATTCTGCATAATACAGGTTAGATAAAGATTGATTTCTCATTTTTAGGCCAATTTTCCCTCCCAGATACATTGAATTCAGCCATCCATAGGCTTTGCCTTTATATGTATAATAATCTACTTCATAATCAGTTTGAGCATATGATTTTTTATATACAACGTGCTTTAATAAGTCTTCGCCTGTAATTTTTTCAAGATATTTCATGGTTTGTTTGTAATAATGCACTCTCATTTTACCTGTATCCTCAACCTCCTCAGAAATATATATGCGTATCATTAAAGATTCCATGCCTTCAGGATTTTTTTGGGTATTCAGTTTGGATGGTAATATAATGAATATAGTATCATTACAATTTAATAAACTTATAGTCTTAATACGATTTTTCGTAAAATTATTTTTCAATACAGTAGTAATAGGTTTTAATTGAGAAATTTTTTTATTGAACCCAAGGAAATAGGTTAGAACATTAGGTAATTTACTTCTGATTTCCTATTGTTTTTCGTAATAGTTTCGATATTCTTTTGGAATAAGTTGTTCAGTATGGTAATAATCGGTAACGGAAATGAAAATATCGGCATGAACAGTTTTACCATGGGTAATAATTCCGGTCAATTTATTATCGATGATATCGAAATTCTCAACAGCACTGTTATAATAAATAAGTACTTTCAATTCATTAAGAATTTTTTCTATTGCTTCAATCAACTGAAGAATACCCCCTTTCGGATATACAGGTCCATGGTTTAATAATGAATAGGTAATAGCATATTTAACGTCCGATTTGAATGCAGGTAAAATGCCAGCAAGTAAAAACAAGCATTTGAGCAAAATAATTGTTTTTGGATTGCTAAATAACCGTTCGATTTGCCTGTCATACGAACCAAACTATCTACCCAACAACGATTCTCCTGCTATATGACTCATTTTTAAAGGTAAATCGGCGTCTCGTATTTGTTTTATTATATTTTCATGCTTAGATTTTGCCTGAGAAAAAAACGATTGAAATTGTTTGTTTTGCTACTCTCTAATTTATTAAAAAGACTAGTTACCTGCTCAAATTGATTTGGGATATCAATAAAGTTGTTTTTCCCAAAATAGACACGATTAATTGTATCCATAGGCTTAACTTCGAAAAAATCGGATGAGGCATGATTAAAATCCGTGAAGAAACCATCAATTACTTCAGGAAAACAATACCACGATGGGCCCATATCGAAAACAATGCCTTCAGCACTAAAATGCCTTGCTCTGCCTCCAGCTATTTCATTTTTTTCGAAAATTTCAACCTTGAAGCCCCTTGTTGCTAAATATGCTGTAACCAACATACCTGTGAAACCCGCACCAATAACAATTACTTTTCTGGACATTAATCCAATATTTAGCTAAGGTAAGGTTACGAAAGGTACTAATAATATGCAGCAAATGCATGAATTCTAAATAAAGATAAGGTAAACGTCACTTGATTTTTCAACAATTTTAAAAATAAAACTGAATTATTTATAGAAATTTAAAAAAGGCTGGGATCCTCATCGTCAGAATTATTAATACGATACTTAAATGCCGTTAGTTGAGCTTTTTCGATTTCGTAAGCGGTTTGCCAATCGCTTGATACTTCATAGTTTGCAAGCAATTCATTCTTGCAACTCTGACAAATGAGATCGGCCGAAGCAGGTCCATTGCATCGTTTACATTTGTGAGAGTTTTGTTCCTTGTTTTTCATCGGCTGAGACGGTTAATTTATATACCTTCATACGCCGGTACTTGACATCAAGTTGCATTATTTTGTAAATTTAGTGGTGATATCAATCATTGGAATTATTAAAACTAGCTAATAACAAAATACGTATGAAATAAAAAAAAGGCACAATGACTTTCACCATTCATCAGACACAAACAACTCCTTTCGCCGAATTCAAGAATGGAAATTTGGTAATTCGGGGGAAATCGGTGCCTTTTAATTATCCTGAAATTTACGATACAATTCAAGACAGGATGTTGGTTTATATGCAGAAACCTGAAGAAAAAACCCGTATTGATATTTGTTTAAGTGCCATAAATGCTATTTCGAAACGCATGATTTACAATACATTCCGGCAGTTTGAAGAGATGAAGAAACAAGGAATGGATATTCAGATAAAATGGTATTATCAACCCGATGATGACGATGTTTATGAAATGGGAGAATTGTGTAAGGCAAATTTTGATTTGGATATTCGAATGCTTAAGCTTAAATAAAAGCTAGACTTCATATATAAAAAAGGGCTGCTTCACTACAGCCCTTTTTTATTTTCTTCTTCTTTACTTTTTATTGTTCCTATTATGCTCTTTTATAAAAAGATCAAGAGCCATAGTCATTGAAGGTGCATTTGGCATTGGTGCTTGCAGATCTAAACGAAGACCCGCTTCCTTGACAGCTCTTGCAGTAGAATTTCCAAACGATGCTATTTTAGTATCGTTTTGTTTAAATTCCGGAAAGTTTTTCAATAATGATTTTATCCCGGAAGGACTAAAGAATACAAGTACATCATAATTTATCATAGAAAGATCCGATAAATCGCTGCTAACCGTTAAATACAGTATAGCAATTGTGTACCGTAATTTGTGTTGCGCAAGCAATTCGGGAATTTCCGCTTTGTGCTGATCCGATAAGGGCACTAGGAATTTCTCATTTTTATGCTTATCCAACACCTCCATCAGATCGATAAACTTCCCTTTTCCGAAAAAGATCTTTCTTTTCCGATATACAATATACTTTTGTAAGTAATGTGCTATTGATTCCGAAGTACAGAAATACTTAAAGGAATCGGGCACCATCACTCTCATTTCGCTGCATATCCTGAAGAAATGATCGATTGAAGTCTTACTTGTAAAGATCACTGCCGTATGATCCAGTATGTTTATTCGTTGCTTTCTGAATTCTTTTGCTTCAACTGGTTCCACATGAATAAACGGCCTGAATTCGATCTTTACATTGTTTTTTTCCGCGATTTCGAAATAAGGATTTTTATCGCTTTGTGGCTCTGGTTGAGATACGAGAATTTTTTTAATCTTCATGTTTGCGAATCTCCTAATATAACTTCTTCTATCTCAAGTATATAATTAACTTTGAACTCAATACCCAGGGTAAAAGTTCGAGCGTACAAAGGTACAAAAATGCATAAAATAACAAAATTCCATTTCGTAATATTATCTGAAAGCTTCTTACCAACTTGAATACAGAGGCTATAAGAAATATTACAAGCCCGATAAAAAGTAATATTTTCGAAACAGATGGTGTTGTATAGATGGCAGCAAAAACAATTGGGAGCAATATTAATCCAATATTTTTATTGATTAAGTATCCGCTATGGATTTGCTGATTTATTGCAGGAATCCACTCAAAGATAAAGGCAACAATGTAATATAGAATAAGACGTATTAAAAGAATTCCAGTAATAATACCCAGTATTATCAGGTAATTAATAAACTGTTTTTCTGTAAAATTAGCGTTGAGATGTTCCATTAAAAGCATTATAAACAAGCTTAAAATCAGGAGAAAGTTTAGATTTAGCATAAAAAATGCCCTGCGTACTATAATGTTTTTCTCACGCAATAATTTATCGGCTAGCTGAAAATTCACCATAGTGTTTATAACTTGGGTTACAAATTTCCTGTAATAGGATTTCAATCCTAATAATATAACAATACTGAAGAATCCGATAAATAATGTCCAGTTTAGGTGCGAACGTATATACTCATGCGGTTGAAATTCTAATTTTTGTTCTGTAAATAAAAGTGATTTGGCATTGTGCCAGGCAGAACGTGGAGCAAATTGATATTCTTCTTTAGGGGTTGCTGGATAATGAAAAATCTCTGTAGTATCTATTTTTTGTGTCGAAGTGGTTTTTTCAGATACTTTCGGTTCTACTTCTTGAATAATTTTATTGATCTTTATATCCGATGGCTTACTAACTACTTCAATGTTAGCCTGTTCATTTTGTTCTATTACTTTTTTATGTTCGGGAATTAAAATACTTGAATCATTTGGGATTAATATAGTTGTATCAGGAATATTATCTGGTTTTTTAATGATTGAGTCTTCAGGAGTGGGAACTAATATCAGTGAATCCTGAAGCCATATATTTAAAGGAATCGTCATTATTATCTTTCTAACATACTCTTGTGGCAGCAAAATTAATATATTGCTGTTCGAGAATATTTATTTTTGCGAACAAATCGATAAAATTCAATACAGTATGCCTATAGCAACTTATCATTCGTCCTATGTCTTTCTTTATTACGAAAAGTTTTTTTCTTCAGATTATTCGACAGTGCTTTTTCTAAGTCAACCCCAGTTTGATTTGCTAGACAAATTAGTACGAAAAACACATCGACCATTTCATCGGCAAGTTTATATGTTTTATCTGTTAGCTTAGCAGATTGTTCCCCATATTTTCTGGCGATAATTCTTGCAAGTTCTCCTACTTCCTCCATTAGAAGGACCATATTGGTGAGCTCGCTGAAATACCATACACCATAATTTTTAATCAATCGATCGACTGCTTCCTGTGCTTCCTTTAGCGTCATTCTATTCTTTATTTTTTGTATCAATAATAATAGTGACCGGACCATCATTTACCAACGATATCTTCATATAGGCTCCAAATTCACCGGTTTTAATTTTCATCTGGCAATCTTTTCCCAGTTGCTGAGTAAAACTTTCGTATAATGGGATTGCTTTGTCAGGATTAGCTGCATGTATATAGGAAGGACGATTACCCTTTTTAGTACTGGCATGAAGCGTAAATTGGCTAACAACAAGTATTTCACCTTTAATATCCATAACAGATAAATTCATTATACCTTTTTTATCATTAAATATCCTTAATCTCGATATTTTTCCGCTTATCCATGTAACATCTTCCATATTATCTGAATCTTCAATCCCAAGTAATATGAGTAAACCTTTATCTATTTGTGAATATATTCTCCCGTTAATTTTAACCGAAGCGCTTATTACTCGTTGTATAACAGCCCGCATAAGAATTTAGTTTTTAGTAACTTTCCTTTGGTTATGATGTATAAAAGCACGTGCGAAATTATAAAAACGCCAATTTTTAATACTAATAACCTTAATGTTAAAAAGATTTAATGAAATAGGAACACGAACGATTTTAATCTAATTTTGTGAAATATATTGATCAAAGCCATGAAGGATTTAATTAAGAATATTCGGAAAAAACAAAAGACAGTTTGGTTTATAGCAGCTATTTGCCTTATCTCTATTACATTCATTGCATCCAATGACAAGGATTATGAGATCGTCAAGAACCTTGATATTTTCTTTAATTTATTTCGCGAAGTCGATTTATACTATGTCGATGAAAAATCTCCTGAGGATTTAATTAATTCAAGTATTTCCGGTATGCTTGAATCGCTCGATCCTTATACTACATATATTCCTGAGTCGGACATGGATGATTTTCGGTTTATGACTACCGGACAGTATGGAGGAATTGGAGCATTAATTCGAAGAGGAGGCGATTATACTATTATTTCCGAGCCATACGAAGGATTTCCTGCTCAGAAAGTAGGACTACAGGCTGGTGATACTTTAATGAGCATCGATGGAGTCTCAATAAAAGGAGTATCAGTAAGCGAAGTTAGCGAAATGCTTAAGGGTGATCCTAATACAGAACTTAAAGTAACCATCAAGCGTGGTAACGAACCCGTATTTGAAAAAACCTTTATGCGTGAAAAGATTACGATTAAAAATGTTCCCTATTATGGATTTGTTGATGAATCAACTGGATATATCAGGTTGGGAAATTTCACAAAGGGTGCAGGTAAGGAAGTGCGCCAAGCCTTTACTGATCTGAAATTGCAAGGAGCTAAATCTATAATTCTCGATTTACGAGGTAACCCAGGGGGCTTGTTGAATGAATCGGTAGAAATTGCCAATATCTGGATTGATAAAGATCATGAAATTGTTAGTACCAAAGGTAAAGCTAAACAATGGGATCATACGTACATTACACAAAAACCTGCTCTCGATACGCTTGTACCATTGGCTATATTAGTTAATCGGGGATCGGCATCAGCATCAGAAATTGTTGCCGGTGCATTACAAGATCTCGACAGGGCAGTTATTATAGGTGAACGTACTTTTGGTAAAGGATTAGTACAAACAACCCGGCCCCTTAGTTTTAATACACACCTTAAAATAACCACTGCTAAATATTATATTCCCAGCGGACGCTGTATTCAGGCACTAGATTACACGCATCGAAATGAAGATGGTAGTGTGGGATATATTCCTGATTCATTGATTTCGGAATTCAGAACACGTAATGGACGTATTGTACATGATGGAGGTGGAATTATGCCCGATATCAGTATAGATTCCGATCAACCTGCTAACATTACTATTAGTCTTTTTGCCTATAATCTGATATTCGATTATGCTACCATATTTGCCTATGAACACGATTCCATTTTACCTGCCAATAAATTTGAAATTACCGATGATATCTACGCCGATTTTATTGATTTTGTGCAAGATAAAGAATTCGACTACAACACACTTAGTAATGATAAACTTGATGAACTAATCAATACTACAAAACGCGAAGGTTACTATACACTTGCTAAAAATGAAATCGAATCACTTCGCGAAAAGCTTAGTGCCAATAAAAATAAAGATCTTATAACTTTTAAAGATGAGATCGTTGAGCTGCTACGTGATGAAATTGTAAGCCGTTATTATTATCAACAAGGAAGGATTATTACCAGCCTTAAAAATGATGAACAGCTGGCAAAAGCTATTGAACTACTTAATGAACAAGATACTATAAGTTCCATATTACACGGGATTTATGAAAGTGGAGAAATTAAACTTGCCCTGGAAAAAAACTAATTCATATCAATTATTAATTCTTTTCGATATAATTCTGAATTATAATATTATAACTTATTAATATTAAGTTATTTATTTCATTATTTACTCGTAAGTTATTGTTATCTATTTTTTTAACAGGTAATATCTTAGATGATGTACCACAAATAAAAGCTGAATCGTACTTGCAAATTTCGGTATATCTTATTGGAGTTTTACAAATTTCTATTCCTTCCCTCAATGCAATTTTTAACACATAATTGCGGGTTATTCCGGGTAAAATAAATTCCTCGGGTGGTGAATACAATTCCCCTTTGCTAACAAAAAAAATATTCGATTTACTTCCTTCTGTAATATAGCCATTATTATCAACCAGCAATACTTCATATGCTCCGGTTTGCATGCGTGTATTTTTAATTTCCCTGCGTATATATTCGCTTACATGAATTTGTTTGATATTGGGTTCTGGGCGCTCAATTTTATAAGTTGCAAGACTTACTCCGTAACGATACATTTCATTAGTGGGATATGCATGAGGTATATAGTAAGCAGCATGTTGAAGTTCATTATTTCCGGTTCTACAAACAAGTTTTACATTTCCGGTTTTGTATCCGTTTAATTTGACTAATTCCTTTAAGCACGCTTTAATACCATATTTATCGAGATTTATTTTTATCCCCAAACTAATTAAACTATTGCTTAATCTTTCCAAATGATCTTCGATGAAAAGTAATACTCCACTAGTTGTCCGTATTACTTCATAAATCTGATAATTTGCGGTGTTATAGTTGAAATTGATGAGAGCCGATTCTTTCGTATTACAATTCTCTTGATAAAAATCTCCTTTGATAATGTCCATAATTATTGTGCAACAAACTCATATGAAATAGTTCCTTTTTGCTTCGGATCGGCATTAATATCGATATTAAACAAGGAAATACTAGCCGATTCGAGAGCTGTTCTGTTAATACATTCCTCATTTGTATTAGATGACGCTATTGAAGTTGATATTACTTCGCCTTCGCGATTTACTACTATATCAACAACCACTTTACCATTTCCCTGACATTTATAAACCGGGATATGAATATAGCGATCTGTTCGCCCTTTGAGAAAATATTTAATACGTGTTGGTCCTTTATAGTATTTATCTTTCTTTTCTTCAGTATTTTTATTAATCTGATTTTCCGATTGTAAGATCGGCTCATTTCCTGATTCGATATTATTCTTTGGATTAAGATCTTTAATATTCAGTTCTTCTTTTAGTTGCTCGATATATTTATCTGTACTAATTTGCTCCTGCAGTTGATTAGCTGCGTTGACGGCAATGTTTTTTAAAGCATCCTGTGATAAGGGTTTAACCTCTGAATTTTTAGTTTTACTTTCTTTTATCAACTGTTCCAGTGTTTTGTATGTCTGCTCAT
>CAYMQP010000001.1:27548-40878 GCA_964392505.1 uncultured Bacteroidales bacterium | reverse complement strand
CACTATAGGTTCGCTATGCACATCGCGAACTTTATCCAAACGGACAAGTAAAAAAATTATCAATACAATCAAATGAATTGATACAGTTCCAAGTAATCCTGTAATAATATTTTTTTCTTCTTCTTTAAGTAACATAGCAAATCGAACAAATACTAAAATAAAAAAATGTCTGGCAATTTTCATATGTTCCAGCATATTTTAAAATAACTTGCCAGTAAATATACTTACTTGGTTATAACTGTTAATAATCAGTATTTATTAAAAAATACCCGGGTTTTCCTGCTATTTCGCTTTGTTATTATCAGTTCAAAAAAGACCTCTTGTATGGCTTATTATAAGTCCTTAAAAAAGATATTATTAGTTTTGCATAATTGCTGTCGATCGCCTATTTTTGCTGCCTCAAAAATTCCTCAGTAGCTCAGTTGGTTAGAGCGGCGGACTGTTAATCCGTAGGTCGTAGGTTCAAGTCCTACCTGGGGAGCAAATAAGACCGGATTATTATCTGGTCTTTTTTATTATCTTCAATTTGATTTTATTATTACTTTTTCACTTAAGAAATAGGAAATGAAAATATTGGGATTAGGAAATGCTCTTGTTGATGTTTTAATTCAGCTCGATAACGATCGAATTATAAAGGAACTTGGATTCCCTAAAGGCAGTATGCAGCTAATTAGTGTGAATGAAATTCCAGTAATAGTCAAATTAACCGAAAACTTGCCAACAGTTATGGTCTCAGGAGGTTCGGCTGCCAATACAATTCATGGACTTTCGCGACTTGGGAGTACATGTGGATATATTGGAAAAGTGGGAATAGATAAATTTGGGCAATTCTATAAACAGGATTTTAATAAGGCTGGAGTAAATACATTTTTATATAAATCGAAAACTGATACTGGCAGGGCATATACATTAATAACTCCCGATTCGGAAAGAACATTTGCTACTTACTTGGGAGCGGCTATTGAAATGGTCGCCAGTGAAATCAGTGGGGAAATCATTTTGAATTATGATATAATTCATATCGAAGGGTATCTGGTTCAAAATAAGGAATTACTCGAAAAGGCTATGAAATTAGCTAAAAAGAAACATATCCTGGTTAGTCTTGATCTTGCAAGCTTCAATGTAGTAGAAGCTCACCACAATTTCCTTTCTAGAATTATACCCGAATATGTCGATATTCTGTTTGCTAATAAGGATGAAGCTAAAGCTTATATAAAAAAAGATCCTGAAAATGCACTTGCCGACTTGGCAGAACAAGTTAAAATTGCAGTAGTGAAAATCGGAAGTGAAGGATCATGGATTCAATCAGGTAACGAAAAAGTAAAAATAGATGTTATTCCGATGAAAGCATTAGACACTACTGGTGCTGGTGATCAATATGCTGCAGGTTTTTTATATGGATATACAAATAAATTCGGTTTAAAGCAATGTGGAAAACTGGGATCGATACTTGCTTCAAAAGTAATAGATAACTATGGAGCCCGTATTGTCGATACGCTCTGGAATGATATATTAATAGAAAGAGATAAACTTAAAGCTTTAGTTTAAAAAAGGCCATGTAAATCGGCATTTATCTTATCAATAACTTCGCTTAGGTCTTCTGATCGATCGATAAAATTATTATTATCCACATCGATTATCATCAGCTTTCCAAAATTATAAGCCTCTACCCAGCTTTCGTAACGTTCGTTTAAGCGTCTTAAATAATCAAGGCGGATATTATCTTCATACTTACGGCCACGCTTTTCAATCTGTTTTACCAAGGTTGGCACCGAAGCTCTTAAATATATCACCAGATCGGGAGGATCGATTAGGGATGAGATTAGATTAAACAGAGTAAAATAATTTTCAAAATCTCGTGTCGACATAAGACCCATAGAATGAAGATTCGGGGCAAAAATATAGGCATCTTCATAAATTGTACGATCCTGAATTATGGTCTTTTTTGATTTTTTAATTTGAAGTATATGATTGAAACGGCTGTTAAGGAAATAAATCTGTAAATTGAAAGACCACCGTTGCATATCGTTATAAAAATCATCTAAATATGGATTATCGTCGACATCTTCATAATGTGCCTGCCATCCGAAATGGTGGGCTAAAAGACCGGTTAACGTGGTTTTACCTGATCCGATATTTCCTGCAACAGCAATATGCATGATATTTATATTTGGGAGATTAATTTACATTTTTCCATAAATAAAAACAACTTTATATACTGTAATTATTTAGTTTTCAACCATTTCGAGTAAATCATCCAGATACTTTCGGCTATTAAACAACCGAGGAACTTTATTTTGCCCGCCTAATTTACCTCTTTTTTCCATCCAACGATAAAATGTCCCTTTGGGAACTGTATTGAGAAGAGGTGTATCGAGTGTAATATTTTTGTAGCGTTTCGCTTCATAATCGGAATTAACATGCATCAAGGCTGTATCGAGCAGATATTCAAATTCATTCATATTTTTCGGTACAATCTCAAATTCTATAATCCATTCATGCCTGCCTTTACATTTATCACTCATGAAAACAGGTCCCACCGTATAGTCGGTTACTTGTGCTCCGGTTTTTTCACATGCTTCATTCAGTGCCTTTTCAGCATTGTCGATAATTACTTCTTCACCAAAAACGTTTATGAAATGTTTAGTTCGTCCTGATATTTTTAATTTATGTGGATAGGTTGAATTAAAAATTATCGTATCGCCAATAATGTATCGCCATAAGCCTGAATTTGTGGAAATGACAAGGGCATAATTTTTACCTGTTTCTATCTCATCGATGGTTAATACTCGCGGATTTTTTTTCCCCAGTTCTTCCATAGGTATGAACTCATAAAAAATTCCATAATCGAGCATTAGTAGCATATCCTCACTTAAAGTGTCATCCTGGATAGCAAAAAAGCCTTCCGAAGCATTATAAGCCTCGAGATAATGCATGTTTTCGGAAGGAATGAGTTTTTTAAACTGTTCTCGATACGGGCTAAAACTTACACCGCCATGAATAAAGAGTTCTAGGTTTGGCCATATTTCGAGCAAATTTGATTTTCCGGTATAATCTAAAATATATTTAATCATAACTAGGTTCCAAGAAGGAACACCTGCTATGCTTGTGACATTTTCTTTTATAGTTTCCTTGGCTATCTTTTCCAGTTTCTCTTCCCATTTATCGAGTAGCGCCACCTCTTGACTGGGTGTACGAATAAATTCAGTCCAGAAAGGGAGGTTCTCAATGAGAATGGCGGATAGATCACCATAATAAGACTGATTGTTAAAGTTATCAATTTTATGACTACCTCCCAAAGTAAGGCCCTTTCCGCTAAATAATTTTGAATCGGGATAGTTATTAGTATAAAGAGCAAGTACATCTCGGCCTCCCCTGAAGTGACATTTTTCCAATGCATCGCGACTTACCGGTATGAATTTACTTTTATCGCTTGTTGTTCCCGATGATTTAGCAAACCATTTTATCTCACCCGGCCAAAGTAAATCTATTGCTCCATTTCTTATCTTGTCAATATAGGGTTTAAGATCTGCATAAGTTTGTAATGGAACCAATTCCTGAAAGTCTTTAATTGACTGTATGGTATCAAATTTATATTTCTTTCCCCAGGTTGTATTGGTTGCTTTATTGATTAAATTCGCAAAACATTCCTTCTGAAACAGTTCCGGATATTTTCGTATCAATTCAATCTGGGTAACCCTTTTGAAGTTTAGCCAGTTAACGATAGAAGTTATTAATGGCATAAAGCAATCATAAATTGATATCCGCAAAGATATGTATTCGTTAAAATTCTACAAAAGAAGGAGTCAGGTGGATGATTAGCATCCAATTTTATAAATATTGGTATTTTTGTAAGAATTTAATTTTCAATTCATAATTAAATTTAATTTTAAAGTCAATTATGATCTTTTGCGAATAATATTATATTTAATTATATTATTGACTATTCGTGTAACCTTTTCATGACAGATTTATGAGAAAATATTGATGTTTGAGAGATAATTATTAAATAATAGAATTATTGATCTCAAATCCTACTGTTTTGTACAATTAATAGTATTTTCATAATAAATAATTGATATACAAATATCTAGTTTATAACATATCAAACATTTGCGAATGATAATATAATTAAATATAATAATTAACATTCGCAAATTGTTTTTTTATTTCTTATATCTGATAATCAGCATATTTACTAATAAAATATAATTTTGTCTATGAATATTTATGAATGCTAATTCTGTTTTTAAAGTTTAAACTCTTTTATCCCGATATTTGTTTTACGTTTATAATTAAATTAATAACCCACAATTAATACTCAAATTCAAGTCTATGAATGAATCATTTGGAACTGTTGCTAAAGAAGAGCATGTAAAATCAGTAGAACATAATATCCTTCCTAATTCCAGCGTATTGGAAAACCTCGAACCCTATCCAGGTTATCATGGAGAAAATTTACCCACCGATCAGAGACCCGACACCTTTTTCCTTTTAACAACCGAAGAATACTCGTCAGAGAAAATCTTCAGAATATCTGATGATATCCGCACCTACACCGGATATTGTTTTAATGGTAGTCCAGCAAGAATATGCATAGGTAACGATACATATTTTGCCATTCGTATCCGTAACCTTGAGAGCTACGCTCCTCTTGAAGAATTACAGAAATGTTATCTCGATACAGGTATTCATTTCCTTAAGAAGAAGAAGATTGATAATATAGCATTAATCGAACTGAAAAAGATATTTTCGCTCGAATGGTTAAATGAAGATATTTTAAAAGATAAGGATGGTGTTATGCACTATTTAAAGCTTCCCAAGCAATTATCATGGGGAAGATTTCGAAATATTACACGTTTTGTTAAAAATAACCTGGATGATGCTAATTTCGATGTTGCCCTGGTTGTGATTTATGCAAATATCGTACACGACCTCGTGCGCATATACGATGAAAAAAGTCAGATTGAGCGCCTAGAAAGTATTCGGCAAAAATATCTCGAAGGAATCAAACAAACAGAATAATTGATTGTACAGGTCAGTATATCAACTAATTTTCTGCTGTGTTATTCACCTGAAAATATTATTATACGCTATTCATGAGCTTCTAGCCAGTTATTACCAGTACCCATATCGACTTTTAATGGAATTGTTAGTTTTATTGCATGTTCCATTTCATGTTTAACCAAGCTCTTAACTGACTCTAGTTCAGGCTTGTATACATCAAATACAAGTTCGTCGTGCACCTGTAGTATCATCTTGGTTTTATATTTAACCTTCAGTTTCCGGTGGATATTAATCATCGCAATTTTTATTATATCCGCGGCTGTACCCTGAATAGGAGAGTTTATGGCATTTCTTTCGGCAATTCCCCTTACTACCGAATTAGCTGAATGAATATCAGGGAGATAGCGTCGTCGGCCAAATAATGTCGTAACATAACCTGTTTCTTTGGCTTCCTGAATGGATTTATCGATATATTCCTTCACTTTAGGGAAACTGATGAAATAATTATCTATCAGGTTTTTAGCTTCTGTTCGCGGAATATTAAGCCGTCGTGACAGTCCAAATGCTGATATTCCGTATATTATGCCAAAATTGGCTGTTTTTGCACTCGATCGCATTTCTCTTGTGACATCGGGGGGCTCAACTTTGTAAATTTTTGCGGCAGTTGAACGATGAATATCGGTTCCTTTATTAAATGCTTGTAGCATCTGTTCATCGTTACTCATATGAGCCATGAGGCGTAATTCAATTTGTGAGTAATCGGCTGAAAGAAGCGTATATTCACTACTTGAAGGTATAAAAGCTTTGCGAATTTCCCGACCCCGTTCTTCACGGATCGGGATATTTTGAAGATTGGGATTTACAGAGCTTAACCTGCCTGTTGCAGTAATTGTCTGATTAAATGAAGTATGAATGCGCTTTGTATCCTTATCGATCAGTTTGGGTAATGCGGTAACATAAGTTGAATATAATTTTGTAAGTGACCTGTAATCGAGTATCAGGTTAATAATCGGATGACTATTTTTGATTTGCTGAAGAACCTCTTCGCTAGTTGAATATTGTTTAGTTTTTGTCATCCTGGTATTTGCACTTATTTTAAGCTTTTCAAAAAGAATAATGCCCAGTTGTTTTGGAGAGGCAATATTAAACTCTTCACCTGCGTGTTTGTATATTTCCTGTTCAACTCCCTTAATCTCAGTTTCAAGCTGTTTTTCATATTCCAGTAAACTTTTAATATCCATGTTAAACCCGGCTAGCTCCATGTCCTTTAATACCTCAATCAACGGCATTTCAATTTTTTCAGCCAAATTCCATAATTCTCTGCTCTTCAATTCAGATTCAAGCTTCCGATGCAGTTGGTATGTAATATCTGCATCCTCACAGGCATAATCTTTAACTCTTTCAACTTCTATATCTTTCATATTCAGTTGATTAGAACCTTTTCTGCCAATAAGATCCTCAATAGGTATCATGTGGTAATTGAGTACATTTTCTGCTAATACATCGAGCTTATGTCTGCTCTCAGGATGCAAAATGTAATGGGCAATCATGGTATCGAAGAAAGGTTGCTCAACTGAAATACCATATTTATGTAATACCTGTGCATCGAATTTAATATTATGACCAATTTTTATAATATTCTTATTTTCAAATATATGTTTAAATTTAATTAAAGTATCAGATACATTGAATTCTTTTGAGAAATCTAAATAATATCCCTGATAATCTTCTATGGAAACAGCTAAACCAACTATTTCAGATTGTAATACATTGAGCCCTGTTGTCTCTGTATCGAAACATATTTTATCCGCCTTTTCAAGAATTAAAATCAAATCATATAATTGTGCTTCATTACTAATTAATTGGTAATCAACTTCGCTAGCTTTAAAGTGAAGATTATTTTCTTTTGTATCAATTCCGGAATTTTCAATTTCATCAAATAGCGTACCCTGAGATTCATCTGATCCGGCATCGGGATCTCCCAAAATGCGTTGTGCTAATGTTCTAAATTCCAATTCTTTAAATAGATTTCTTAAATCATCTTTCCGTATTTCTCTCACTTTCAGTTCATCAGGCTGAAAGTTTACAGGAACATTGATATCTATCGTAACCAATTTTTTTGATAATGTTATTTGATCTGAATGCTGAATAATACTTTCTTTCTGCTTACCTTTCAGCTCATCTGCATGTTTTAATAGGTTCTCAATATTTTCATACTCGGCAATGAGTTTTTTTGCTGTCTTTTCACCAATGCCGGGTGCACCCGGTATATTATCCGAAGCATCACCCCAAAGAGCGAATATATCAATTACTTGTAATGGATCTTGAACTTTATAATTTTTCTTTATTTCCTCAACTCCCCAAATTTCATTCTCATTACCCGAACGTCGGGGTTTATACATATAAATACCCTCTTCAATAAGCTGGGCATAATCTTTGTCCGGAGTCATCATATATACCTCAAAGTTCTCTTTTCTGGCAATTTTTGATAAAGTGCCTATCACGTCATCGGCCTCATAGCCTTCGAATTCGAGAATTGGGATTTGATAGGCTTCCAGTATTTTTTTTATAAAGGGAACCGATAATTTAATATCGGGTGGCGTAACTTCACGGTTTGCTTTATAGGCTTTAAAAATCTGGTGCCGGAAAGTTGGTGATGGCGGATCGAAAGCTACAGCTATATGTGTTGGTTTCTCTTTCCTGAGAACTTCGTCGAGTGTACTTACAAATCCAAAAATAGCTGAGGTATTTAATCCTTTTGAATTTCGTATCGGGCGATTAATAAAGGCATAGTATGCTCTGAAAATCAAAGCATACGCATCGAGCAGAAATAGTTTTTTAGTGGAAGCCATACCCCAGGTACATATGTTTCATACATGTTATTATTAGAATCTTCCCGAGCTATCTGGCATTTGAGAAGCTTTCAATCGCAAGCACAATCATTTATACAATCGATTAGAGTACTGAGTTTATTGTGCCGTATGGAATAGTATGCGTTTTTGCCCTCTCGTGTTACTGTAAGTATACCCCGGTCTCTTAAAATACCCAAATGATGCGATGTAGTAGATTGCTCAATACCAAGGTTTTCGTGTATTTGAGTCACCGTTCGCTTGTTGTTGCTATCGAGATAATTAAGAATTGCGATACGCATGGGATGAGCAATAGCCTTGAGCATTCCGGCAGCCTTTTCAAGTTGCTCAACTGTTAATTTACCAATTATCATTTAAAAACATATTGATTCATACAAATATATAAATATTATCAACGTATTATTTCTCCTAAATTTCTATCGCTACAATGGATTTATTATTCACTTTTATTTAAAATAAAAAATGTTAATGCTTTGATAAAGAGATAGTTAAACATAAAATGTTAGAAATAGCCTCAACATTTAATTTTCGTATGTGTTTTTAATTATGTATTCATCGAATCACGTGAATAGCAGAAAATAGATATCTTTATTCGACAGAACTATTTATGAGTATATTAAAAAAAATAAGCGCCCCCGTTCATATTGAATTAAAGAAATTCGATAGGATTTTTGCGGATACTATGAGGTCGCAAATACCACTTCTGAATATCATTACAAACTATGTTATCCGCCGTGAAGGAAAACAAATTAGGCCTCTGCTCGTTTTTCTGTCAGCGAAGTTAAATGGTGAAGTTAATGATTCAACCTTCACGGCAGCTTCACTTGCCGAATTACTTCATACAGCAACGCTTATTCACGATGATGTTGTTGATGAATCCTATGAAAGAAGGGGATTTTTATCGATAAATGCTATTTGGAAATCGAAAATAGCCGTTTTACTTGGCGATTATCTGTTATCAAAAGGTTTGATACTGTCAGTTGAAAAAAATGAATACGAAATATTGGGCATTTTTACCAGTGCTGTACGAGAAATGGTAGAAGGCGAACTATATCAAATACAAAAATCCCGTAAGCTCAATATTCGTGAAGAAGAATACTATGATATTATTAGAAAAAAAACCGCTACTCTTTTGGCTTCATGTACGGAAAGTGGCACTCGTTCTGTCACTACCGACCAGGAAAAAATCAAACTAATGAAAGAATTCGGACTCAAAATTGGGATGGCTTTTCAAATAAAGGATGACCTCTTTGATTACGAAACTAATTCTTTAATAGGTAAACCAAAAGGCAATGATATTCAGGAAAAAAGATTAACACTTCCACTCATAGCATCGCTTGAAAAGGCTAATCGTAATGAAACCCGTAAAATAATAAGTTTAATAAATAAAAAATCCTCAAAAAGAAATACTTACATGCAAGTATATGAATTTGTTCATCAATATAAAGGTATTGAATACGCAAAGGAGAAAATGTATACTTTTCATAACGATGCTTTACAAATTCTCAAAAAATTCCCAGAAAATCATTTTCGGTCAGCCCTCATGGATTTAGTAGACTATATTGTTAAACGAAATAAATAATACTATTAATTAAGATTTGTGTAAGGCCTCAAATATTCTTTCTGCCATAACATTACCTACAACGCTTTTAATTTCTTTTTTTGTTTTCGTTTTAATGTTTTCAATCGATCCAAACTTATTTATAAGTTTTTCAGCTGATTTTTCCCCAACTCCCTTAATTTGTTCAAGCTGGTTTTGAAATAATTTAATCGAACGTTTATCGCGATGAAAACTAATACCGAAACGATGTGCTTCATTCCTGATCTGCTGGATCAATTTCAAAGAAGAGGAGTTTTTATCAAGAAAAAGCGGAACAGGATCGTGTGGAAAATATATTTCTTCGAGCCTTTTTGCAATACCAATTATAGGTATTATATCGTACAAATCAAGATTTTTTAGACTTTTTACTGCTGAGCTTAATTGTCCTTTTCCGCCATCGATGATTATAAGTTGTGGCAAATCGCTGTTTTCGTCCAATAATCGATTATACCGCCGATACACAACCTCCTCCATGGAAGCATAATCGTCTGGACCTTTAACTGTTTTAATATTATAATGCCTGTATTCTTTTTTGGCAGGTTTTGAATTAATAAAAACAACACAGGAAGCTACAGGATTACTACCCTGGATATTGGAATTATCAAAACACTCAATTCTTATTGGTAATTCTTTTAATTGTAAATCGGATTTCAGTTTTTCCAAGGTTGACAGATTTTTACCCGAATAAGATTTCTGATCAATTATTTTTTCTTTTTGTATCAGATACTGTTTGGCATTTCTTTCCGATAGTTCCAGTAGTTTTTTCTTATCCCCTGTTTTAGGAACTATATAATTAATTTCAGGAATTTCTTGAGTCGGATAAAATGGAACAATAACTTCTTTAGCCGATGATTTCACCTTTTCTCTAATATCTAATAAAGCATATAACAATAGTTTCTCTTTGTTTTCATCCATCCGATTTACCATTTCAACCGTATGAGATTGAATTATAGCGCCATTTATAATTTTTAAAAAATTTACTACTCCTGTTGAATGTTTTTCTATATAACTAAAAACATCGATATTATTCAGCTTAGGATTAACAATGGTAGATTTACTTCTATATTTTTCGAGTAGAATTATTCTTTGTCTCATAGATTCGGCATTTTCATATTGATAACTTTTAGAAAAATCAAACATGATTTCCTTTAAATATACAATCACCTCTTGAATATTTCCTTTTAGGATTTTTCGAATTTGTTGAACAGAATTTTCATAATCTTCTTCTGTTTGTATGTTTTCACAAGGGGCTTTACAATTTCCAATATGATATTCAAGACATTTTTTATATTTCTCTTTTTCAATATTCTCTTTCGATAGATTATAGGAACATGAACGCAATGGATAAAGTTCACGAATAAGAGTAAGAAGGGTTTTCACCATAAAAGCCGAAGTATACGGACCGTAATATTCCGAACCATCATGTACGAGTTTTCTGGTTGCATAAATTCTCGGGAAAGATTCCTTTTTAATACATATCCAAGGAAAAGTTTTATCGTCCTTTAGTAAAACATTATATTTTGGTTGCAGTTTTTTAATCAGGTTATTTTCTAATAACAAAGCATCCGGTTCATTTTCAACCACGATATGTTTAATATCATTAACCTGTCTAACAAGTGTTTTAACTTTATACGATTCGTATTTCTTCTTGCTAAAGTATGAAGTAACTCTGTTTCGAAGATTTTTTGCTTTTCCGATATAAATTACTTTACTATGGCTGTCAATAAACTGATAAACACCTGGTAATTTTGGTAAGGTGCTGATAATCTGTTTAAGATGATCCATGAACTAAAGTAAAATTGTGTTCCACGTGGAACAAATACAAATTTATCGGCCAATATGAACAAGTAATACATTAATATCAGAGGGAGAAACTCCTGATATTCTTGAAGCCTGACCAATTGTTTTTGGTCTAATTCTGTTTAGTTTTTGTCGCCCTTCGGTGCTAATCGAAGTTATTTTAGAATAATCTATATTATCATGAATTTTAATCGACTCGAGTCTTTTTATTTTGTTTGCTAAAAAACGTTCTCTATCAATATATCCATTATATTTTATCTCTATTTCTATACTTTCTAATAAATCTGTATAAATAGAATCTTTCATCTCGTCATTGTTAACACCTTCTATTTTATGCAATAGCTCTACCAAGTTAATCATGGGTCGTTTTACCAATTCGTAAAGTTTTACACTTTGTTTAATCGTATTTGAGTTTAATTTTTTTAAATACCCATTAATAATTTTTGGATCTACACTTTTATTTTTTAAATAATTTATAATCTTACTCTTTTTTTCTATTTTTCTATTTAAAATATCTAATCTTTCACTTTCGGCCAGACCAATTTCATATCCCTTCCTGGTTAATCTTTCGTCACAATTATCCTGTCTTAGTAAAATTCTGTATTCAGCTCTTGAGGTAAACATTCTATATGGTTCATCAACTCCCTTATTAATTAAATCGTCTATAAGGACGCCTACGTATGATTCATCACGGCCTAAATTGAATTCTTTTCCTCCATGGCAATTTATGTGTGCATTTATTCCTGCTATTAAACCTTGTCCAGCAGCTTCTTCATATCCAGTAGTTCCATTTATTTGACCCGCAAAAAATAAATTTATTATTTCCCTTGTTTCTAAATTATATTTTAATTGTGTTGGCGGATAGTAATCGTATTCAATAGCATATCCTGGTCTGAATATTTTTGCATTACTTAATCCTTCAATCTCTCTTAGTGCCCGGTATTGTATATCCCAAGGTAAACTTGATGAAAATCCGTTTATATAATACTCATTTGTCTTTTCTCCTTCTGGTTCTAAAAATAGCTGATGCTGTGATTTATCAGAAAATGTTACAATTTTATCTTCAATACTCGGGCAATAACGTGGCCCTATTCCCTGAATAATTCCACCATATAATGGTGAGTCTTTAAATCCTTCTCTCAGTATTTTATGTACTTTTTCGTTTGTATAAGTAATATAACAACTACAATTTGTCTTTATTTTTTCTTTTGTTAAATATGAAAATTTTCCTCCTTCTTTATCGCCTTTTTGTTCTTCCAAACTTTCAAAATTAATTGTCCTTCCATCTATCCTTGCAGGTGTTCCAGTTTTCAATCGACCTACTTCAAATCCCAGTTCCTTTAACTGGCTCGATATACCTGATGAATTCGGTTCCGAAATTCTCCCACCTTCAATTTTTACACGTCCAATATGAATTAATCCGTTTTCGAAAGTACCACCTGTTAGTATAACGGTTTTAGCATAAAATTCAACTCCTATTTTAGTCCTTACGCCATTTACTCTTCCTTTTTTTATAATTAATTCATTAACATTATCTTGCCAAAAGTCTATATTTTTATTTTTTTCTAATACTTTACGCCATTTAACTGAAAACTTCATTCGATCACATTGTGCTCTTGGGCTCCACATAGCTGGTCCCTTACTTCGATTAAGCATTCGGAATTGTATCATACTTTTATCAGTAATTATACCACTTAATCCTCCTAAGGCATCTATCTCTCTGATTATTTGGCCTTTAGCAATACCACCCATAGCAGGATTGCATGACATCTGAGCTATTTTTGTTAGATCAATAGAAATCAATAGTACCTTACTTCCCAAAGTCGCTGCAGCGGCTGCAGCTTCACTTCCGGCATGCCCTGCTCCAACAACAATCACATCGTACATAATATGAAATTTTTTCAAAGATAGAGAAATCGTCATTTATAATGTTTCCAAATAAATTAATAGTTCATTTTCCTTTTTTCGCATCATTTGTTTTTCTTTCTCTACCCTGTCATTATATCCAATTAAATGTAAAACTCCATGAATAATAACTCGGTATAATTCTTTA
>CAYMQP010000001.1:8513-27538 GCA_964392505.1 uncultured Bacteroidales bacterium | reverse complement strand
GTATCGCCCTTTGTATATTTTTTTGCATTATCAATTACCATATCGGCACAAATAAATATTTCGCCCGAAATAAAATTTAAATATGACTTATCGAAAGTTATTATATCTGTAGGATAATCGTGTTTTAAGTATATTTTATTTATTGTGGTTATTTTTTCTTTATCTACAATGGTAAATATAATTTTTCCTATTCGAAACTTTTCTTTTTCGATAACATTGCTAATCCACTTTCTTAATTTGTTTGTATCAGGTATTTTAAATCCTCTAACTTCTGAAATAAAGTTAATATTCAAATTTATTTCATATTAAATTCTAGTTCTACTGTAGCTCCATTACGGCTAAATTGCATTTTATCCGATAATTTTTCCATTAAAAAAATGCCTCTTCCGTTAATATTTTCAAGGTTTTCTGGTGCAGTTGGATCTGGAATGTTATTAAAATCGAATCCTTTTCCTTCATCATCCACTTTAACGCATAACTTATTTCCTATCAAATCGAAGGCAATCGTAACCTCTTTTGTTTCATCCAGTAAATTACCATGCATAATAGCATTATTAGTAGCCTCTAAAGCAGCGATCAGTATATTGCCATACAAATCCTCTCCTATCTTAAATTCTCCGGAAATTTCGTCAATAAGTCTTTCGACCTTCCTCAGGTTTTCAATCTTAGATGGTATTTTGATCACTTTCTTCATTATTATTTAAATAATTCTTCTATTCGATCCTTATACTTATTATTGCAGAAGAAGGTTTCCTAATAAATCTATATTTACCTTTATTTTCTTAATTATTTACAAATTTACAACGAATCTATAAAATTTTTACATTAATTGCTCAACCATTCCTCAGGGTTTTGCTTTTCTAGTTCCTTCCACACTTCAAAGTGTAGAATAGTTTGTCCGTTTGAAATGTCGGAATAAATTTCGCCTAAATAATCTTTTGTATTAATCGATTCTCCAACTTTAACACTTACATTTTTTAAATTATGATATACAGTATAAAAATTACCATGACGTATAATAACTGTTGAGTTTGCTCCTTTTATAGTAAATATTTTAGATATTTCGCCATTAAAAACAGCTCGCGCATGGGCATTTGGAATAGTTGCAATATCGACACCGTTATTACGAACTTTTAAATTCTTTATTACTTGATGTTCATGTTCACCAAAATGATCAGTAATTATACCCCGTTCAGTTGGCCAGGGTAAACGTCCTTTATTCTTAACAAATTCATCCGATATTATTTTATCAGCTGGTGTTAACAATTCATATCGACTCTTGGATGCTTCCTTCTTTATTAGCTTTTCAATTTCTTCATCAAGCTTTTTTGCCAGTTTTTTCTTTTCTTCAATTTGCTTAATTAATTCTTCTTCCTGTTGTTTTAAAATTTTTATTACATCTCCTATATCCTTCTGATCATTGATTAGTAAAGCCTTTTCAGCAAGTCTTTTATTTACAGTATTAACCAAAAGTTCTTTTTTAATAGTAAGTTCTGAAATCTTTATTTCAATAAGTTCTTTTAACCTTGTAATTAACTTTATTTGCTTTAACCTGTAACCCTTATATTGTTGTAAATATACATATCGTGAATAAAACTGATTTATATCTTTGCTAGCTAATAAATACATAAAATTCAGATTTATATTACGGTTTTTAAAGGCATAGTATATTAGTGCTGCATATTCATTCTTAGATTTTTCCAGTTCACCTTTTAGTGATTGTAGAGTATTAGTATTTTGCTGTATATCCTTTTCTATTCCGTCAATTTCGTTATTCAATTCCTGAATTAGAGTATTTCTTTGTTTAATCTTAGTTTTTAATAGCTTAAGCTCTTGAAATGAGTTGCTTTTTTTTGTTTTTGTATCGTTTAACAAGCGATTAGTTAATTCTATTTCCTTTTCAATTTTTCTTTTACGATTAATAAGTTTTTCCTTTTCACTTTCCTGTACATATACTTGAGATGCTAATAAGACAACAATTAGTACAATAATTCTGTATCGTCTTTTTGCCTTCATTCACAGTTTTCTTTTACCTTGGTAATCTTACCTTCTAAACGTATTTCCTGATTGATTTCATAAGCTTTTTCGTAAGCCTCAAGTGCTTCGTTACAACTTTCTAAACTCATCATGATATCACCATAATGTTCCAACACTTCAGCATTATTATAGGCTCCGTTTCTGATCGCTAATTCTATATAATTACGAGCTTGTTTGTAATTGCCGATTTTATATAAAACCCATCCATATGTATCTAAATAGGTTGCATTATTTGGTTCTTTTTCAATTGTCAGTCTACTTAGCTCTTCAGCTTTTTTAAGATTCACACCCCGTAACGAAAGATAATAGGCATAATTATTACGAATTATAAGATTCTCGGGATCAATACGTATAATTTCCTCGAAACAACTATCAGATTTATTAAATTCTTCATCCTGGCGGTATATTTCTGCTGCCAAATTATATGCTTGTATTTTTAATCTGTTTTGAGATTTTTTATTTAGTAAACTATCTATATCAAGTATTGCCATCTTATTTAGGTTCAGATTATTATAAGCACTAGCTCTAAATAGATATATATTGGGTTTATCATTAAAATAATTCAAACATTCTGTAGCAATTATTATAACATCCTCATTTTTTGATAGATAGCTATTAATTATAAGAGTTTGTTCCCATAACATGAAATTTTTCTTCTCATAAATAAGAGCACTATCTAAAAAAGGTTTTGCTTTATCATACTTTTCCAGATTAATATATATATCGGCCTTAGCAGCATAGTATTCAAATTTTCGGTCTTTCTTATTAATTACATCAAGTAAACTATCAATCATCACATAATTTTTTTGCAAAAATTCATTATTGTTTATATATCCAACTACAATAGATATTTTATCTTTCAACATTAAATCCGAACAACAAAAAGCTCTTTTCAAATATTTAAACGCACTATCGGTTTTATTTTCTTTTAAAAAAAACTCACCAAACGATAATATAGCTAATCCATTGTTTGGCTCTATTTTTAATATTTCACGGTATACATCACCTGCATATTTATTTCTACCGATTTCACTTAAATATTCAGCTAGCATGCCGTATCCAGAAATATCGTCAGGAAAATATTTTGTGATACTTTCCAGAACATAAACTGCCGAATCGTATTTCCGCATTTCATGATAAATATTATGCTTCATTATTATAACTTCACGGCTTTCTTGATTCTCTTCTTCCATTTGGTTTAGAACTTTAAATGCTTTTTCATTTTCACTAGCTTTATTGTATAATATGGCAAGATTATACCTTATTTCATCATCGCTTTTAAGTTTGAGTATCTTCTCATACAAATCGATAGCTTTGTATATGTAACCCTGGTATTGATAAATATTTGCCAGATGTTTCATGTACCAAGTATTCGAAGAATCAAGTGATACAGCAGTTTCAGCAAGGTTTCGTGCAATATCAGCTTCGTTTATTTTAATATATATTCTACTTAGCTGATAATAAGGAGCAGCCCTGTCAGGATATATATCTATACAGGCTTTATATAGAGGTATGGCATTCTTGTAATTTTCGAATAATGCATGCTTTGTGGCATCGGTAAATAATTTATAATATTGAGTTTCTATAATACTTTCAGCCTTTTCTTTATCCTGGAAGATAGTTTTTTTAGTAGCAAGGCAACCACTAGTAAGAACTATAATTAATAATATAAATAAATTTTTATTCCCCTTCATATTCACAATAATCTCCAAGGTTAATAATCCCTTTGGCTTTTACAACTGTATTATAATTTCCAACCATGGAATTCTTCAATACACACGTGTTAATCTTTGTATTCATACCTATAAGCGTTTGTCTGATTTTGGAATTCATCACAATTGTATTTTCTTCAATACTAACAAATGGGCCTATTTCTGAGTTTTCTATTACGATATTATTCCCAAAATATACTGGTTCAATAATCTTGTTGTTCTTTTTAACTTTTTCCTTAATGCATTTCTCTCTAGAAATAATGACTTCAGCGCTTTTTAAAAATTCAATTTTATTTCCGCAATCTAACCATTTTTCTATAACCCTACACTTAAACTTTATACCATTATTCATCATATCCTTAAGTACATCGGTAAGTTGATATTCACCTTTAACACTGCGTTTTTCCGTTATTAGTTTCCTTATTTTCTCTTTTAATAATTGGCCTTTTCGAAAATAGTAAATACCTATAATAGCTTTATTTGATACTGGTGTAACAGGTTTTTCAAAAAAATTTGTAATGTAATTTTTCTTATCTGTAACAACAACTCCGTATTTCTCGGGATTTCTAACCGGTAGTGTCCAAACAATAGCTTCGTCCTCTTCATCAATTTTCATATTACCTGTAAACATCGTATCGGCAAAAGCAACAAGTATTTCTTCATTTAGCGCCTCCTCGACACATAAAACAGCATGCGCTGTACCTAACGCTTCTCTTTGATAATGAATAAAACCTTTTGCATCAATATTTTTAGCTATATCAATGAGCCTTTTTTCGATTTCCTTGCCAAATTCACCAACTACATAATGAATTTCCGATATCTTTTTCCCTGTAAATAATTTAAGATCAGAAACAATTCGTTCTACAATAGCCTTTCCGGCAATTTTTAATAAAGGTTTCGGAGTAACCAGTGTGTGTGGTCGCATTCTTGTACCCATGCCGGCCATTGGTATTATTATCTTCATATCCTATTTTTTTCCTGTATGTCCAAAACCTCCTGCACCTCTATCTGTTTCTATCAGGTTATTTACTTCCTCCCAATTAATATGCTCGTGTTTTGAAATTATCATCTGGCATATTCTTTCTCCATCTTTAATAATAAATTCTTTTTCAGAAAGATTTATAAGAATAATACATATTTCTCCTCTGTAGTCAGCATCGATGGTTCCCGGTGTATTTAATACCGTAATTCCCTTTTTTATTGCCAGTCCTGAACGCGGTCGGATTTGAGCTTCATAACCATCAGGAAGCTCAATAAAAAGTCCTGTTGGTATTAATGCTCTTTCCATTGTTTTTAATACAACATCTTCCTTAATATTAGCTCTTAAATCCATTCCAGCTGAAAATGCTGTAGAATACTCAGGAAGCTCATGTCGTGACTTATTAACGATTTTTACTTTCATTCTTTATAATACCTTTTATTTTAAATCCTTCCTTTTGTACTATTATTAATACATATAATGCTATTAGTATAAAAGAAATACAATTTTTTAGCCAGTGTTCAAAATTATTAATTAAAAGGAACCTTATTGCAAATATTATTATGGCAATACCGATATATTGAGCAATTAGTAAAAGCTTGTAATCGATTTTAAAATATCGCCTTCCCAAAAAGAACGAAACAATCATCATGGTTGAGTAAGCAAAAAAATGCCCGAAGGCTGAAGCCATATAAGAATATTTTTTAACAAACAATACATTTGCCAATATAGTTATTAATGCACCAATCGAAGTTAATAATATAGCATACAAAGTTCTTTTAGTGAGTTTATACCATATTGAGAGATTAAAAAATATGCCATAAAAGATATAAGCTATCAGTACAACGGGTACTACCATAATTCCCTCATGGTATTTCGGTGAAATAAAGTATTTTATATAATCTATATAGAATAACATTATCATAGCTATGCAAATAACAACCCCAATAAAAAGTCGCATAATACGACTAAAAACCTCTAAATCGTCTTTTTGCCGATAGTAATTGAAATAGAATGGTTCTGCAGCATATCTAAACATTTGAATAAATATAAACATAAGTACAGCAATCCTGTAATTAGCGCCATAAATTCCCAAAGCATACATTGCTTCATCTTTTTCAACAATTAAGTATTTCAACAAAACCCTGTCAAGCGTTTCGTTAATTGTGCCAGCCAATCCGGCAACAAGTAACGGAAATGAATATCTCAATATTTCTTTTAATAACTTCCAGTCGAATTGTAATTTATCTTCAAATATTTCGGGAAATAATAATATTAATATGGTAGAACTTGCTATCAGATTAGCTATTAAAACAAATCGAACATCGTTATCAAATATAATTCTACTATTTCCAAACCATTTTATCTCTACACCGGGTAAAATTTCATAAAACAAAACGACAAATACGATAGTGACAACAACATTAATAATTTTCAAAACTGAAAATTTTAATGCTTTTTCTTCACGTCGTAATTTTGCAAATGGAACCGTAACGAAAGCATCGATAGCAACAATTATAGCTATTAATGATATATATTCAACATTTCCGCTATATTCAATTAGTTCTGCTATTTGTTTACGAAATAGTAATGCACCCGATATGAACAGTAATGATGTTGTTGCTAAAGAAATTATTAACGACGAAAAAACTGTGTCTTTCTTTTTATCGATAGCAAATCTGAAAAATCCTGTTTCAGTGCCATAGGTTAGTATTATCATCAAAAAAGTAACATAAGCATAGAGTTCTGTTATAACACCGAATTCCTGAACACTGAAAAGCCTAGTATAGTATACTGTTAGAATCGAATAGTTAAGTACCTTAGGAACAATAGTACCAAAACCATATATGATTGTCTGTCCGGCAAGTCTTTTATATTGTCGCAATTATTTAAATTTTAATGTTTTTATAACTTTGTCTCACACTAAATTAAATCAATGAATCATTTTTATTTAATACTGTTTTTTTCCTGTTTGATTAATTCATCATATTCACAAACTCAGTATCCTAAAGTATCCTTTGAAACTACGTTAGGAACAATGGTTTTTACTTTATTTGATCAGACACCCCTTCATCGCGAGAACTTCACAAAATTAGTCAAGGAAGGTTATTATAATAATCAACTTTTTCACCGTGTTATTAAGAATTTTATGATTCAAGCAGGTGATCCCGATTCCAAAAATGCAGAGCCATCGCAGCTACTTGGTCGAGGTGGACCAAACTATAAAATACCTGCTGAGTTTATTACCGATTATTATCATAAACGTGGTGCGCTTGCTGCAGCTCGTCTGCCCGATAAGGTAAATCCAAATAAGGAATCGAGTGGTTCGCAATTTTATATAGTGCAGGGTCGTACTTTTTCAGTAATTGAGCTAAATGCTATGGTTCAACGTGGAATACATATTCCGTTTTCCGACGAACAAATTGAAGTATATTCAACGACTGGAGGAAGTCCTCATCTTGATTATGAATATACCGTTTTCGGAGAATTAACTGAAGGATTTGATGTTCTTGATAAAATAGCCAATGTTCCTGTTGATAGTCATAACCGTCCTTTAACCGATGTGCGAATCATTAAGGCAAACCTTTCAAATTAGCAACATGATCGAAAAATTATCAGCCCTCAAACAAGAGATTAATAGTGCTCAGCTTGATTCACAAGAAAAAGTAGAAGTCTTTCGGTTGAAATACTTAAGTAAAAAAGGGATTATTTCACAATTGTTTTCTGAGTTTAAAAATGTTCCTCCTGAGCAAAAAAAGAAGGTCGGTCAACTTATTAATGAAATAAAAACAACAGCAACTCATCTTCTTGAAACATCACAAAAGAAAATCGATAGTAAAAAATCTGTTACTTGCGATATTGATTTCACTCTCACTCCTTACCCTGTGAAACTAGGTTCGCGACATCCTGTTTCGAAAATGCGAAAGGAAATCATTGATATTTTTTCAAGAATAGGTTTCACCGTTGCCGAAGGGCCGGAAATTGAAGATGACTGGCATGTATTTTCCGGCTTAAATTTTCCTAAGGAACATCCTGCTCGCGATATGCAGGATACATTTTTCATATTTAAAAATCCCGATCATCTTCTTCGAACACATACATCATCGGTACAGGTTCGTGTTATGGAAAATACTTCTCCTCCAATCAGACAATTATTCCCAGGTAGAGTATTTCGAAATGAGTCTATTTCAGCCCGATCACATTGTATTTTTCATCAAATCGAAGGACTATATATCGATACCGATGTATCCTTTGCCGATTTAAAGCAAACCTTACTGTATTTTTCTCAGGAGCTATTCGGAAGCAAAACTCAAATCAGGTTACGTCCTTCCTTCTTTCCTTTCACCGAACCTTCTGCCGAACTCGATATTTCCTGTTCGATTTGTGGTGGTCCTGGATGCAATGTTTGTAAGTATACAGGTTTTGTGGAAATAATGGGCTGCGGAATGGTCGACCCTAACGTACTAGAAGCTTCTGGAATTGATTCTGAAAAATATACTGGTTTTGCTTTTGGTATGGGTATTGAGCGAATTGCCATGTTGAAGTATCAAATTAATGACATTCGCTACTTCTTTGAAAACGATATTCGTTTTTTATCTCAATTCACTTAATCGAACAAACTTTTACTTCTACCGAAATAAGCCTTCTTTAAATGTTTATAGGCTAGTTCTGTAACTTCACGCCCTCGCTGGGTTCGTTTTATAAATCCTTCCTTAATAAGAAAAGGTTCATAAACATCTTCAATAGTACCGGGATCTTCACTTATTGCAGTACCAATAGTATTTAATCCTACAGGTCCGCCATTAAACTTATCGATAATCACATTTAGTATTTTATGGTCCATTTCATCAAGACCCATTTCATCGATATTCATTTCGTTTAATGCATATTCTGCAATGTTCTGGTTAATAGTGCCATCTCCTTTAACTTGAGCGAAATCACGAACTCTGCGAAGTAACGCATTTACGATACGAGGTGTTCCACGTGAACGCCTGCTAATTTCATATCCTGCTTTTTCTTCAAGTTTTATATCAAGTATACGTGCTGTTCTTTTTGCTATTAAATTTAAAACATCAGTATTATAATAATCGAGATGAAACTTAATTCCGAATCGTGAACGTAGCGGACTTGTTAACAGACCAGCCCTTGTTGTTGCGCCTACTAGGGTAAATTTATTTATCGTCAGCTGGATACTACGTGAGTTAGGACCTTTATCAATAAGGATATCAATTTTATAATCTTCCATAGCAGAATATAAAAATTCTTCAACTACCGGGCTGAGACGATGAATTTCATCAATAAACAGTATATCCTTTTCTTCCAAACCTGTAAGTAATCCTGCCAGATCGCCAGGCTTTTCAATAACAGGCCCCGATGATGATTTAATATCAGAGCCTATTTCATTTTTTATAATATTGGCCAATGATGTTTTACCCAAACCCGGTGGACCTGACAATAAAACATGATCGAGTGGTTCGTTTCGTTGCCTAGCAGCTTCAACATATATTTTCAGATTTTTCACTACTCGATCTTGCCCTTTGAATTCTTCAAAGGACGCTGGCCTTATAGCAATATCAAATTCCCTTTCTTCAGGAGATAATTCAGTCTTTCTTATATCAAATGGTTCATTCATAGGACTATTTCAGAATTTTTACTTCATCGTATGGCAGATCAATCCTGACACCATTTATCCTGTATTCTTTTCCATCCATGTAGGTAATCGTCACAACTAAATTACCTTCCTCATCATATCTTTTCCAATGCTTATTAGGAATTCCGTTCGAATAATACTGTTCCTCTTTTAAATCACCATCGGGATAATAGTATTTATGTTTCCCATCGGGATTCCCTTGTATGTAATTTCCTTCGAATAGTAAAGTACCATCATTGTAATAATATCTCCATTTTCCATCGCGTAAACTTGTTATAAATTCTCCTTCGGCGCGCAGATCATTAATTTCAAGTAACCATTTGCCTTCTTTCTCTCCCTCCAGAAAATCGCCTTCAGTAATTATATTTCCATCCTCATCATATTCGGTATAATAACCATCTTCCTTACCTCTGTAATAACTTTCTTCTACAAATATATTTCCATTATTATGATATCGAATCCATTGCCCGTCTTCAAATCCACTATTATAGTATCCTATTTGTTCAATTCCACCCTCAGGGAAATAGAAAGTCCATTTTCCTTCACGCTTATTATTACTATAGCTTCCTTTATCTTTCATTTTACCTGTTCTATAATAATCTATCCATTTTCCCTCTTTTTTACCTTCCCTGTCAATAATTCCGGTGGATAATAATGAGCCCTGATCATCATAAATGCGAGATCCTATTATGTTACCTTCATTATCAAAAGTCTTGTGAATACCTACGGGAATATCATCGAGGTATGGCCCGCTCTCAATTATATTTCCTTGTTCATTGCGCTCTTCTTTTATAACTATATCTCTTGTATCTTCCTTAACTTCCTCAATAAGTTTGCCATCCTGATAAAGTAATGTTAATATCAATTTGCCATTTTGATTGTATTCTTTATAGTACCCATGTAAAACACCATTTTTATAGTTGGATTCACTTTTTATTTTTATTCCTTCATAAAATTCGAGCCATTCACCATTCTTCTTTTTATTCTCGTTATACCGATTTATCCGCTGTCTTTCTACTATCGATCCTTTACTGTAACGTTTTATGGCTATAACTCTACCATCTTCGGCATATTCTATACTTGTACCATTGGGTTTTTCATTCCTATAGTTAATGGTTTCCTTAAGTTTTCCATCGTCATAATAGTAATAGCTCATACCTTCTTTTATATCATTAACATACAATTCCTTACTTTTAACTTTTCCAATAAATTCAGGTCTCGATCTGTCAGTAACATATTCGTAATAGTAACCGTTCTTTTTTCCCATCAAATAATTAATCTTGACTGTAGTGTCACCCGTACTGTTGTAAAAAATCCATATACTATCTAAAAGAAAATTTTTTCTGTTTCCTTCCGATTTAATAATTCCCGTAGTATAATAAGTTTTCCAATAACCTTCAGGCTTTCCATCTTTTAAGTAACCTTCACTTAACTTGCGTCCGTTTGGGTAGTACATAATATTGTATCCGTTAGGATTTATCTTCGTAATACTGTCCTGCGAATATAAAACCTCACCACTGCAAATAATCAGGATAACAAGTAGTAAATAATTTTTCATTTAACTAAAGTCCTAATTTTTCAGAAATTTCAAGCATTTTCCTAATAGGTTTTTCAGCTTTTTTTCTTATTTCCTCATTCATCACGATTTCAGGCACTTCGTAATATAACGCTTTGTATATCTTTTCCAGTGTATTAAGTTTCATAAAATTACAATCGCTGCATGCACAGGTAGAATCTTTAGGTGGTGCAGGTATAAAAGTTTTCTCCGGATTTGACTTTCTCATTTGATGTAATATTCCTGACTCGGTAGCGATAATATATTTTTCACTTTTATCTGATTTGGTGTATTTTAACAACGAAGCTGTGGACCCAATATGATCGGCTACCAACAGAATTGGTTTTTCACATTCCGGATGGGCAATTATCTTTGCATCCGGATTTTCTTTTTTTACTTCTAAAATCCGTTCTAACGAAAATTCTTCGTGAACATGGCATGCACCGTCCCATATTACCATATTTCTACCGGTTTGGCTTTTTATATAATTTCCTAAATTTCGATCTGGCGCAAAAATTATTTTCTCGTCTTTAGGCAGGTAATTAATAATTTTCATTGCATTTGACGATGTACAAATTATATCTGTTAAGGCTTTTATTTCAGCTGTAGTATTTATATAACTAATCACAGTATGACCTGGATTTTGATTTACAAATTTTTTAAAATCTTCCGGACGACATGAATCAGCCAATGAGCACCCAGCTTTTAAATCGGGTAAAAGTACTTTTTTGTCAGAATTAAGTATTTTGGCTGTTTCAGCCATGAAATGCACACCAGAAAAAAGTATCATATCAGCCGTTGTTCTGGCAGCTTCCTGAGCTAAAGCGAGGCTATCACCAACATAATCGGCAATATCCTGTATGTCGCCTGTTTGATAATAATGTGCGAGTATAACTACATTTTTCTCCCTTCTTAAGCGGTTTATTTCTTCTTGTAAGTTGATATTCTTATCAATCTCGATATTTAAATATCCTAGCTCATTTAAATCGTTTTTATCAACAAAATTTTTCATATCAACCTTATATAATAATTAATAATTGTTTAAAGGTATTTTTTATGATGATGGTAATAGGGTGTTGATTGTGTTAAAATTTTCGCACCTTATTTTTGCAAATTTGGTAATTAAAATATTACTGAATGAGTATTAACAACCTAAATATTTTAAATTATATGTTTATCAGTTTTTTATAATCATATTAACAAGCTGTTGATAGTTGCTGATGTGGAAAAAAATAATGTTTTCAACAACCCTTATTTTGTTATCTTCCGGTTAATACCGGAAGGATTTTTTCTAAAAAAATCAGTTTGATTTTTTAATGGAAAAATTAGTACACATAAAATTCAATTTGTCAAGAGATAGTTTTAAAAAACTTTCGATATATAATTAACAAGTCAAGAGTCGATTTTGTTAATCAATTAACACATATAAATATTTAGCAATTTTAATGCTGATAATATTATAGACTCATATGAAAAACCTTGGAAGCACCGATGATGAAATAATAAGTATATTTGTTAACTCAACAAAAAAATAAGGGATGACAATTGCAATTGCGGCCGATCATGCGGGATACAAGATGAAAGAACAGGTTAAGGATTATCTTCAGAATAAGGGATATCAGGTATTTGATGTAGGTTCGTATTCTCCGGAAGCTTCCGATTACCCCGATTTTGCCCATCCACTAGCTATAGCAGTTGAAAATAAAACGTGCGATTTAGGAATTTCTATGTGTGGAAGTGGCAATGGAATTAACATGGCGGCAAATAAGCATGCAGGAATTCGTTCAGCATTATGCTGGGATGTAAAAGTTGCTGAATTGGCCCGAAAACATAATGATGCTAATGTATGCGCCTTACCTGCCCGGTTTCTCAATATTGAAAAAGCTGAAAAAATAATCGATGCTTTTTTGACTACAGAATTTGAAGGTGGCCGACATAACCGCAGAATCGACAAAATACCGTTATAAAATCCTTCATCGTGCTTTCCAATACATCGCGATATGCTATACGAGCTTTAATTTATCTTGCCATAAACGCCAAGAATAACCGAAAAATAGGTATCAGGAAAATATCTGAAGACCTGAATATTCCTTCACCTTTTCTTGGGAAAATATTACAAACTCTCGCTAAACAAAGGATACTTAAATCTACCAAGGGTCCAAATGGTGGTTTTGGAATTCCGGAAGATTCGCTTCAGGTTAATTTAATGACTATAATAAAAATTATTGATGGGGATGATTTATTTGACCGATGCCTGATCTCAAATAAAAAATGCCCGGATAAAAAGGGCTATACTTGTGCCTTACATGCTCATTATAAATCGATACGCAATGATATAAAAAACATGTTTTCGCAGCATACCATTGATTCACTCGCTAATGAATTTATTGACTCCGGTAAAAAGTCTGTTTTGTAAGTTTTCCAAAAACTAAGAAAATAATCCAACCAATAGTAATTCCGGTTGCATCAGCAATAAAATCGTACCAGTCAGCATTTCTTGCTATAATTAAGATATATTGTATTAACTCAGTTACTAAGGCATAAACCAAAGCGATAGTTATTAGAATAATATTACGATAGTTAGAGAATGTGGCAAAAGATTTTCCTTCAAAGAGTAATAGGATGATAAAGAAGAGAAATAAGGCAAAATGTACAATTTTATCGAAATGCTCAAAATCGAACAACTTTGTCTGAGGGATCTTATCGCCCGGCATAATCATTAAAAAAGCAATTAATAATGCCCATATAATTGATTTCCAAAATTTCAGCATTTTATTATGATAGATTTAACGATATCCGTAGATTTTCTTAACGATCCATAATGAGAATATTTTTCTTGTTTGGAAATTGTGGTGATATCGTTTCATATTCGGAAGTTTTAGAATTGTAGACAACTTTTTCATCGAATTCACCAAATGAAATAAAATGAAAAGCCTGGCTCAGACATGGATCTGTTTCATCGCCCCAGTCTTTGTCAAGTCCTTCACCAGCAGTAAAATCAACTGGTAATCCATTATAAAAATCTCCAAATCCATTGGCATTTTGGAACGATATAGTTACTGGATAAATATACCAGTCGTGAAATAAGAACCCATACATGCCAACAGGTTTTCCATAAGTAGGCGTGCCAATAAGATAAACATCCATGTGAGGATCCAGTGAATTAATAACCAGTTCGCTGGCCGAAGCAGAAAAACGCGAAGTAAGAAAAAATACTCTGTCAAGGTTAAGATTAAGGTTGTGAAGAGTAAAAAACGTGGTCGAATCATATGTGGGGCCTACGATGTCGTTATGCACACGTGTATACATAATATTTCCAATTGCTGTAAGAGGTATAACCATATTGGCCATTTGTTCGGCCAAACTGATGTACCCTCCCTGGTTGTAACGCAAATCGATGATCAATTCCGTAATATTATTATCCTTGAAATAAGTAAAGGCTTCGTTAAGTTCATCCTCAGAGTACCCGAGAAAACTGTCGTATACCAGGTATCCTGTCATATGACCAGATACATTGAATATATTTTTATAGAATACACTATTCTGATGTATCGTGGATTTTGATAAGGTTATTTCCTGCGATACATCATTAAAATCGATAATTTCAAAGGTATACGTAGCCGGATTGTTATCGAAAAATACATCATAATCTTCGAAAAACTTTGACGGGATTCCATTAATAGAATAAATAATATAACCTTTTCGAAGCCCCAAATCGTAAGCCTCCGAATCCTCGTAAACATAAAGTATCCGTAAATTACCATCCGGATCGAAGCGAATCATGAATCCAAATCCGAATGATTCACCTTCTTCGAAAATAGCCTCAATAATTTCTTTATCTTCAACGAAACTCCATTTATCGAGAGGCTTGTATGTTAAAGCATCCAGTAAATCAGCCGGTTCGTTATATTGAAAAATATCTACTTCAGGAACTTCGTAATACCATAAATACCAGGAATTCATAATATCATCGATGACTACATAAATACTGTCTTCACTTGATATCGGACTTGTATTGTCATCTTTGTTACAACTTATTGATAATACAGCAATAAGCAATAAAATAATAGAAGACTGGTAAAACAATTGCATGTATTTTTTTAACCTGTTCATATATTGATATACTTAGTGTTACAAATATAGAGTTTAAAACCCGTGCTTAATGAAAAAGTAAATACGATATTTAATTATTTTGTTTGATATAACAATTAAACAACACCATATAACGAAAAGTTTATGTTGAAGGTTATAGCATTTTCATCGATTTGCTACGATTACTTTCCGCAAAAAGATATAGCCGTACCCGGTGGTAACAGCCTGAATTTTGCTGTCAATGTAAAACGTTTGGGAGCAGAACATGCAGCTCTTGCAGGCTTTATAGGCACCGATAAAGCAGCCGATGAAATCTGGAAATTATGCTGTCAGGAAGAAATTGTTACTTCCTTTCTTATTCAAATCGATGGCGAAACGGCATCGAATCGAATTTATCTTTCACCGGAAGGAGAGCGTTATTCAAAATCCAGAGAATGGCGTAATGGAGTAAAAGACAATAGCGATTTTACCGAAGTAACCTGGAAATTTATTTTGTCGCATGATTTAATATCCATACCATACAACGACAGGTATTTGGATGAATTAATACATCGGCGGAGAAAGTATAATTTTATTTCAGTCGATTTTATGCATTTCGATTCACCAAAAGTAATTAGTAAATATTTACCTTTTATTGATATTGCATTTGTAAGTCCAGAAAAAAAATCACTTAGATGGTTGGAAAAAATGGCATTCAGTTTCGATAAACCTATCGTAGCGTTAATGGGTGCAGAAGGAAGCTATGCCTTTTATAATGGAATAAAAATCAACAAACAAGCAATAAAAGTAGATAAAGTTATTGATACAACCGGATGCGGCGATGCTTACCAGGCAGCATTCTGCTATGCTCTGAATCAGGGAACAACCCCCGAAGAAGCTATGAATCTGGCAATCCAAATAGCTACAACGGTATTGAAAGGATATGGAGGAATTTATAAAGGTAATTAGAACTGCTATTCAATTAATTCAATTTTTTGGGGAATTACATTTTCTCCCATGTTGTGCCTTCGCGTGTATCCTTGAGCACAATACCAATATTAGCAAGCTTTTCGCGTAGCATATCGGAAGTAGTAAAATCTTTGTTTTTACGAGCTTCTAACCGTATATCGATAATCAGTTCTATTAGTTTCTTCTCGAGTAAGCTGTCGGTTTGTTTCTTATTGTTATCCCGAAGTCCTAAAACAGAAAAACATACAGTTTCCATAAATGCACGAAATCTATCCAGATCTGACTTAGTAAGCGACTCTTTACCTTCGGCAAGTAGATTTATTATAGTTACGCCTTCGAACAGTTGGGCAATAGCTATGGGAGTATTCAAGTCATCATTCAGGGCCTGATAACATTTTTTTTCAATAGCCTTTATATCGATTGTTGATGTTTTGACCGCTTTAATTTCAGGAATAAGCTCCAATGCTTTTAGCAATCTTAATAATCCTTTTTCCGAGGCTTGCAGAGCTTCGTTTGAAAAATCGAGTGTACTTCGATAATGTGACTGAAGAATAAAAAACCTGATATTCATTGGAGTATAGGCCCGTTCTAACTTGGGATGCTCGCCCGAAAACAATTCGCGAAGTGTAATGAAATTATTTAACGAACGCGCCATTTTCTGTCCATCGATGGTTATCATATTATTATGCATCCAATACCGCACGTGTTCTTTTCCGTTGGCTGCAACCGTTTGGGCAATTTCACATTCGTGATGCGGAAAAATCAAATCCATACCTCCGCCGTGAATATCGAAAATTTCACCAAGGTATTTGGTACCCATAACAGAACATTCTAAATGCCAGCCAGGGAAACCTTCGCTCCATTCTGAGGGCCAACGCATAATATGTTCGGGATTTGCCTTTTTCCAAAGCGCAAAATCGAGAGGGTTTCGTTTCTCTTCCTGACCTTCCAGTTCGCGTGTGTTAGCCAACATATCTTCTATTTTACGTCCGGATAATTTTCCGTAATTGTATTTCTTGTTATAAGCCTCAATATTAAAATAAACCGATCCGTTCATTTCGTAAGCATAACCTTTGGCCAATATTTTCCGGATCATTTCCTGCTGCTCTATAATATGACCTGATGCCTGCGGTTCTATACTGGGAGGCAGGGCATTTAATTCGTTTAGTACTTCCTGAAAAACCAACTTATATTTTTGAACAAGTTCCATGGGCTCAAGCTGCTCCAGCCTTGCTTTTTTACCAATACGGTCCTGCCCCGATCCGGATATTTCATCTTCCAAATGGCCTACATCGGTGATATTCCGAACATAACGCACTTTGTAACCCAAATGTAATAGATACCGAAAAAGCACATCGAAATTTATCGCCATTCTTACATGACCCAGGTGAGGTTCGCTGTAAACCGTAGGACCACAAACGTATAAACCGGTAAATGGTGGATTGAGAGGTATGAATTTTTCTTTTTTACGTGAAAGCGAATTATAAATAGTAAACGGATGTTCCATGATACAGCTTAAGTAGCAGTAGTTTCGATGCAAAGGTAAAAATTATTGAAGGCGATAATTCCGATTTTATCAACCTTTTATTTTTAATTTTAATTCGCTGGATGTTAGAATTTCCTGAGCCGATTTATAACCGATCTGAAATATTGATTTTGCCTTCCGTAAATCTAACATACCAAATTGAGTAAGTTGTTGCGGCTCAATAAACAAGTCGACAAGACTTTTTTTACGATGAATTTCTGATGCTACAGCCATATGGAAAGTCCTTTCTACAACCTGTAGTGGGCTTTTTGCCTTTTCAAGTTTGCCTAAAGGATTAACATGTGAGGCTATAATAATACGACATCGGTCTCTGATGGGTTCGACAGGTAAATTATCTAAAACTCCTCCATCGGTATATGGTATTCCATTAATTTTCGGCATTTCAAATAAAAAAGGGATACTGGCAGAAGCTATTAGCGTATCTATGAGTTGCCCTTTTTCGAAATACTCAATTTTACCTTCGCTAAAATTGGTTGCTGAAATCACCAATGGAATAGGTAAATCTTCAAGCTGGGTTGTCTTTATGTATTTTTTTAAAAGCTTTTTTAATCCGTCAATTTTGAAGAAACCTGAATGGGGAAGCGAAATGCGAACTAGTTCGTAGAATTTTTTTCGGGAAAAAATATCAAGAATTTCGGGTGGAGAATAACCTTCCGAAAAAAATGCACCTGCTAACGCACCCGCACTTACACCAGAGATTATATCAATTTGGATCTTATGCTCAATTATTGCCTGCAATATTCCTAAGTGAGCTATACCTCGCACTGCGCCACCGCTTAGCACTATTCCCATGCGATATTTCTTATTAAAAATTCTCATCTTTGAATCTGATTTAAAGGAAACTAATTTAGAATAAAGTTTGTTATTTGCTTAAAATAAAAAATTGATGTTATGGGATCGACTAAAATTGCCTTTTTTGATACAAAACCCTACGATAGGGAGTCGTTTGATGAGCTTAATAAAAAGTACGGATATGAAATAAAGTATTTTCGCTACCACCTGACAGCGGATAATATTGTACTGGCGCAGAATTATGATATTGTAATTGTATTTGTAAATGACCTAATAAACAGCGCCATGATCGATACATTGGTTTCGTATGGCGTTAAGCTTATTGCATTACGCTGCTCTGGATTTAATAATATCGATTTGCATGCTGCCAGTGGAAAAATCAGGGTAGTCAGGGTTCCGGCTTATTCTCCTAATGCCATTGCTGAACACACTATTGCACTTATGATGACACTAAACCGAAAAATTCACAGAGCATACTTTCGCACTCGCGATGCTAATTTTGCATTACATGGTCTATTAGGCTTCGATATGTACCAAAAAAAAGCTGGAGTTATTGGTACCGGTAGGATAGGAAAGGTATTGATTAAAATATTACTGGGTTTTGGTATGGAAGTTATGGCTTATGATCCTTATCCTGATAAAGAATATGCCAAAAAAGAAAAATTCAGCTATGTGAGTCTTGAAAAATTATTTACCGAATCGGATATTATTTC
>CAYMQP010000001.1:4393-8503 GCA_964392505.1 uncultured Bacteroidales bacterium | reverse complement strand
AAGGAAACCGAATATCTGATAAACAAGGATACGATATCAAGAATGAAAGATGGCGTAATGCTCATAAATACCGGTAGAGGCAAACTGATCAAAACCTATGATCTGATTCAGGGATTGAAATCAGGGAAAATCGGATCAGCAGGCTTAGATGTATATGAAGAAGAAAGTGAGTATTTTTTTGAAGATCTGTCGGATCGTATTCTGACCGATGATATTCTTGCCCGGTTAATGACTTTTCATAATGTGATCATTACTTCGCATCAGGGTTTTTTTACGAAGGAAGCTATTCATAATATTGCGGAAACCACATTAAAAAATATCGACGATTTTGTAAGAGGTAAAAAACTGGTAAATGAAGTTAAATATAAGGGTAAGTAAACGATTTATTTTTTTTCATAAAAAACAAAGGGTAATCATCCGATTACCCTTTACATGATTCATTAACCTCAAAACTACGAGGCAAACAATTGCAACTTCTTTGCAAATTGAAATGAATTCAGCTCTTACAGTATAAAAATAATTCTGATTTATTAATATAAATATACTAGAATGTTTTCAAGTATATTACCAGATGTAAACATTTGGCAAACTTTATTAAGAATTTAAAGCTACTTCTTAAATTCAATAGAATTTTAACGTATTATTATACGAACGCCGAGTTTTTTCGATAAATTCTTTTTCAGGTCGTTAAGTACTACATACTTTTGCTGAAGCAGAATCAAACCTTCGCTATCGTTGTTTTTTTGAGCCGAAACGATAGACTCCTGAGTTTCCTTAATCATTTCAATAACTTTTTTATTCTTGAAGGCCATAACCAGTTCAGGTACGATTTCTCGCAGCTTTAAATCCTCGGTCTGAGGTAATACTTCATTTTTACGCCAGATAGAGCTTAACTCGTAGTTTTCGGTAGTAAGATCTACGGCAATTTTGCATATATCGACATCAGGGTGGTGTGTGAAAAACTGATCGCTGAAATTTTCTTTTGAAATGTAAAGTCGTGTAATTTCTTCAAATATTTTTTTATACAAGGGGTGTTGAAATTCCAGTTCGTCGTTTTTAATTTCATCGATAATGTATTGCAACACGGTTGGATTGTTGCTTTCCTGTAATCGTAATTCACCATTTCCATAAAGTAATAAAATTCGTACAAGTTCTCTTTCGTGTGGGTAGTAGTTACCCAACTGTATTTCGTGTTTTGGCAGAGCTTGATTGGGAGGGATGTTGGAAAGGGAATAATCAGTTTTTCCCGATTTTTCAAGTAATTTATTACGACGTATTTTATACGTTTCGTTATACAGAATAGCTTCATCAATATCTAATATCTTGCTGCATTCCCTGATATAAACCGCTCGGATAATAGTATCGGGAATTATGGCTATAGAACGTACCACATCGTTTATAAGGGTAGCCCTTCTAACAGGATCGTTTTCAGCATCTTTTGCCAGAAGCCGGGTTTTGAATTTAATGAAGTCGGTTTCGTGTGTCTTTATAAACTCATTAAATTCTTTATTGCCGTGTTTTTGCGAATACGAATCAGGATCTTCACCTTCAGGAAAAAGAAGTACTTTAACATTGAGTCCTTCCTCGAGAATAAGATCAATTCCTCTAAGAGAGGCTTTTATGCCAGCCTCGTCACCATCGTAAAGCACGGTAATATTATTGGTAAATCTTTTAATTAATCGTATCTGTTCGGCAGTAAGGGCTGTTCCCGATGAGGCAACAACATTTTCAACACCTGCCTGGTGTAGACTTATAACATCAGTATAACCTTCAACCAGATAGCATTTATCCTGTTTTATTATGGTATTTTTAGCGAAAAATAATCCATATAGAACATTGCTCTTGTGATAGATATCCGATTCGGGTGAATTGATATACTTGGCTGCTTTTTCATCTTTTTTGATGATACGTCCGCCAAAACCAATAACCTGTCCCGAAATACTATGAATAGGGAAAATAACACGTCCTGCAAAACGATCGAACTTAAAATCACCCTTATCGATGGTAAGTCCTGTTTTAATTAGAAAATCTTCTTTATAGCCTTTTTCTAACGCCAGTTTTGTAAAAGCATCGCGTGTATTTAAAGAATATCCAAGCGAAAATTTCCCAATTGCATGTTCACGAAATCCTCTTTCTTTCAGGTAACTTAATCCAACGGCGCGTCCTTCTTCACGGTTATTTAACCAATCTCTGAATTGTTTTGAAGCAAAATCGGTTAGAGCCAGCAAACTTTCGCGTTCATTTCGCTCGCGAATTTCGTCGGGACTTGGCTCTTTTTCAACTATTTCAATATTGTATTTTTTTGCAAGGTAACGAAGTGCCTCGGGGTAGGAGAGTTTTTCATGCTCCATAATGAAGCTGATAGCATTCCCTCCAATACCCGAACTAAAACATTTAAAAATTCCTTTAGCGGGTGATACAAAAAATGAAGGTGTTTTTTCGTTGGTAAAAGGGCTTAAGCCCTTAAAATTAGCACCGGTCTTTTTCAGGTTGACAAAATCGCCGATAACCTCCACAATATCAATGGAAGCAAATATTTTATCGATTGTCGATTGGTCAATCATATACAAAAAACAATTAGGCTGTTGGCAAAGCATAAAAATACTATTTTTTACTATACGGGCGCAGGTAATTTGAAAGGTGCTATTTGTTTTTCGTTATTTTTGTTTAACCCAATTCTTATTAATTTATGAAAAAACTGGTAGTGCTCACCGGTTCAGGAATGAGTGCCGAAAGCGGACTTAAGACTTTTCGCGAATCAGGCGGGTTATGGGAAAATTACGATGTAATGCAGGTCGCCAGTATCGATGGGTGGTATCGAGACATGGAACTTGTACTAAGGTTTTATAACGACCGGCGCGAACAATTAAAAAACGCCAAGCCCAATGTCGCACATACTGGATTGGTTGAACTGGAGGAATATTTCGATGTGGATATTATTACCCAGAATATCGATAATTTACACGAAAGGGCTGGTAGCAGGAAGGTATTGCATTTACATGGAATTCTTACAAAAGCGCGTTGTATTGGTAATGAAAGCTTAATTTATGATATCGGTTATAATAGTATAACCTTGGGTGATACCTGCGAAGAGGGACATCAGCTACGACCTCATATCGTTTGGTTTGGCGAACCTGTTCCTAACATGCCCGAAGCAGCCAATATTGCAGCCAGTGCCGATATTTTTGCTGTAATCGGGACATCGCTTGTAGTTTACCCGGCCGCAGGCTTAATCGATTATGTTCGGGCGCATGTTCCGATATATGTTATTGATCCTAATGAAGTAAGGGCACCACATTATCGTAATGTTACATTTATTAAGGAGAAGGCCAGTACTGGAGTTAAAATTCTAAAAGAAAAACTGGTAAAAACAAATAATAAGTAGCTGCATGAAAAAGATATTTCTATTATTATTGCTTATACCTGGATTGTGCTATGCACAGCGATTTAAAGGAGGTGTGGTTGCTGGTTTTAATGTTAGCCAGATCGATGGAGATTTTTGGGCTGGGTATAACAAAGCAGGTTTAGTTGGCGGTGCTTATGTATTTACCGAGTTTATCGATGCATGGGGAGCCCAGATGGAAATACGTTATACTGCCAAGGGTTCGGCTAATTCCATACAAAGCGATGAACACCGAAAAATACGCCTGCAATATATAGAATTACCCTTAATGGCAACCTATAACTTTCTTGCTGATTTGCAGGCGCAGACTGGCGTATCTTTAGGTTATCTTTTTAATGCGGCACAAAACGACGGTTATGGTTATGAAACCTTCGATCAATTCGATAAGTTTGAAATAGCCTTAAGTATTGGAGCAAATTATGAAATCGTTGAAAAATTAAGTATTAACATTCGATTTTCATACTCCATACTTCCTACCTATGCTTTGTATAGCGGAGCATCCTATCCTTATGCTATGTATAATAATGTAATTACTTTTGCATTTTACTACCGTATAGGACAATAGCTACTAACTAAAAAATAAATAACCTATAAAAATAGCAGCGATAATTCCAGCCAAATCAGCTATTAATCCACAAGTTACAGTATATCTTGTACGTTTAATATTAACAGCCCCAAAATATACAGCTATTGTATAAAAGGTAGGT
>CAYMQP010000001.1:0-4383 GCA_964392505.1 uncultured Bacteroidales bacterium | reverse complement strand
GAGCTGCACTTCCGCTTAAAGGTTTCATTAATGCAGTAGGTAGTGCATCAATAAATCGAGTATCAAATCCAGATAGTTCAAATATCTTTTTAAGCCCTAACAGAAGGTAATCAAAAGCTCCCGAAGCACGAAAGACTCCTATTGCTACTAACATAGCCACCAGATAGGGTATTATTTTTAAAGTCACCCTGAGACCTTCTTTTGCCCCTTCGATAAATTCTTCATATACGTTTACCTTTTTTCGAAGTCCTAAAACAATAAAAAAAATGATAAACAGGACAAGAATAAAATTTCCCCAGAATTTTAAAATAATCTCACCTTGACTTTTATCTATGGATCGGATGTATAAAAGAATAAATGTAATAATCAGACTAAGCCCTCCAAGATAGGACAGCACAATCCAATTAAGTAAATTGATGCGTTGTATCAATGAAACAGCAATTAAACCGATAAGAGTTGCTATAAAAGTAGTAAGTAGTAAAGGTAAAAAGACATCGGAAGGATTGGCTGCACCTGCGGCCATACGATAAGCCATAATACTTACTGGTATTATAGTTAAGCCTGAAGTATTCAAAACCAGGAACATGATTTGAGCATTGGAAGCCGTATTCTTCTTTGGATTTATTTTCTGAAGCTCATCCATAGCTTTCAGACCAAAAGGAGTTGCCGCATTGTCAAGGCCCAGCATATTGGCACACACATTAATGAGAATTGCACCTATTGAGGGATGATCCTTCGGAACTTCAGGGAAAATTTTTCTGAAAAACGGAGAAATCATTTTTGATAATAAAGTTATTGCACCACCCTTTTCGCCAATTCTCATTATTCCCAGCCATAAAGTCATTACCCCGAGGAGTATTATAATTGTTTCTATACTTACCTTAGCCATTTGGAATGTACTGTCAACAATATTGGTAAATACCGTTAAATCCGATTTATCGAAAAGGATATTAAAATGTTCGAGAAAAAAGTTACGCCAATAATAACCCATTACACGTATCAGAGCAACCAAAAAGCCTACAAGAAAGAATCCTATCCAAATATAGTTCAGAGCCATAGTTTTATTCGTCTATTAAAATAAAATCGAGTTGTTTTTTTGCCAGGTTAGCCCTCAGAACTTCAATTTTCAATGTGTCGCCAAGCTGATATATTTTTCCGGTTCGTTTTCCCGTTAAACAATAATTATCTTCATCATATTCATAAAAATCGTCGAGCATATCGCGTGTGGCCACCAAACCTTCACATTTGTTTTCAATTATTTCCACAAAAATACCATATTCAGTAACACCCGAGATAATACCTTCGAAAACCTTACCAATCTTATCCTGCATAAATTCTACCTGTTTGTATTTTATCGAGGCTCTCTCGGCTTCAACAGCAAGCTGTTCCATTTCGGATGCATGCCGGCAACGGGCCTCATATTTTTTCCTGCTTTTCGATTCAGCCCCATTCATATAATCGAACAACATACGGTGTACCATCATATCGGGGTATCGTCTTATAGGCGAGGTAAAATGCGTATAATATCTGAAAGCCAATCCGTAATGGCCGATATTTTCGGTTGAATATGCCGCTTTAGCCATCGATCGCACAGCCAATGTTTCTACAATATTTTGCTCAGGTTTATTTTTAACCTCATCGAGTACGTGATTAAGTGTTTCAGATATTTTATGTTGCTCGTTTAACATAATATTATACCCGAACTTACGAACAAAACTGGCGAATTTGGTTAATTTTTCCTGGTTGGGTTTATCGTGTATCCGATATACGAATGTTTTTCTCTTCTTTTTATCGGTCACATTGCCAATGTATTCGGCCACTCTTTTATTCGCAAGTAGCATAAATTCCTCGATAAGTTCATTAGCAGTATCGTGTTCGCGAAATCGAATACCTAATGGTTTACCTTCATTATCAATTTCAAATCTAATCTCTTCACGTTCGAATGAAATTGATCCATTTTTAAATCTTTGTTTTCGCAGTTCCTGGGCCAGCCTGTTAAGTATCGATAGTTCGCTGGCTAGGTCGCCTTTTCCGGAATCGATAATTTGTTGTGCTTCCTCGTAACTGAAGCGACGGTCGGAATGAATAACAGTTTTTCCGAACCACTCATCGTGCAAGTTACATTGTTCATCAATTTCGAAAACAGCTGAAAAACAAAGCTTTTCTTCATTAGGACGTAACGAACAGATATAGTTAGATAGTTTTTCGGGTAGCATGGGTACTACACGATCGACCAGGTATACCGATGTGCCGCGTGCATAAGCTTCCAAGTCGAGCAGGTTCTTGTTTTTTACATAGTGTGTGACATCGGCAATATGAACTCCAACCTCCCAGTTTCCATTATCAAGCTTACGAAGTGATAATGCATCGTCAAAATCCTTGGCATCAGTGGGATCGATGGTAAAGGTTATTATCTTCCGAAAATCTCTTCGTGTTTTATAGTCTTCATCACTAATATTTTCCGGAATTTGCTCTGCAGTTTGTTCCACTTCATCACTAAACTTATAGGGTAATCCAAATTCGGCAAGAATGGCATGCATTTCCGTTTCGTGATCGCCCGGATCACCTAATACTTCAATTACTTCACCAAAAGGATTTTTGGCTCGTTCGGGCCAATCGGTTATTTTCACAACGACTTTTTGACCGTCTTTCGCATTTCCCAACTTATCGAGCGGAATAAAAATATCATAGGGCATTTGCCTGCTTTCCGGTATGAAAAACGCATAACGGTCGAGGATTTCCAGCGTTCCGACAAAAGTATCGCGGGAACGTTCAATTATTTGTACTACTTCGCCTTCGGGATTCAGTTTCTTTTTTCGGGCAAACAGGTAAACTTTAACAATATCGCCATCAAGCGCACGATGAAGGTTCTTTTGTGAAATAAATACATCCTCTTCGATATCATCGGAAGCAACGAAACCATATCCGCCATTGCTGATTTCAACTTTACCGACCACGTAACCACCTGCCGACTTCAATTTATATTTGCCAGGATATATTTCTTCGAGGAAACCTTCATGGCTCAGACTTTGCAGTAACCTTGCTACAAGTTGCTTCTCTTCAGAAGATTTTATTAATAGTTGCTTTGAAAGTTGTTTGTAGTTATACGTTTTTTTGGGATCGTTTGTAAAAACTCCAAGAATTATGTTCGATAAAGCTTTTTCGTTTACCAACCCTTTATGCTTTCCTTTTTTTCGCGCCATCTGCAATTAGTAATTCAGTGCAAAGTAGGAATATTATCTCAATTCTGGTATCGGAATAATTAATATTGATGTATCTAATTGTATATCACAGCATAAGTTCCGATCAGAATAAATGATTCATCCTATCTTTTGATATTCTCATTCTTTTATTCTTAATTTTGCAGCTCGATTGCCTGTATCCGATCGATACCTGAATGTCTAATCACTAGATATTGTTGGTGTTGACAAATACAAAATCTTGAAGGAATAAGCCTATGTGATGGTTATGTATGTAAATGTTCTGGTGAATATAATAACCTCGATAATTACTTCAATCGATAACATCACTTTTGTGACATAACAAATATTAGAATAAATTTCATTTTACAGAAAATAATACCCTATGGATGTAAACGGACGACAATTTAAGAAGTTCATTGAACGCCGTGAAAAGCTTGAAAAACATCATGGAGACTTTGCAGTTAACAAACAAAATTCAAAAGGTAAGTTATCTGCCCGGGAACGAATCAATTTACTGTTCGATCCGGAAACATTTAATGAAATAGATGCTTACTCAAGAACAGCTTTTAAAGACTCTAGCTTTGGTAAAATGATAGATGCATACGGGGATGGAGTTATTGTTGGTCATGGGAAAATAAGTGGGCGAACTGCTTTTGTTTATGCCCAGGATTTCACAGTAATGGGTGGATCGTTAGGTTCGGTGCATGCTACTAAAATCATAAAAATTCAGGATATGGCGCTGAAAATGGGTTCTCCTATAATTGGAATCATCGATTCAGGGGGAGCCCGTATTCAGGAAGGTGTAGCAAGTCTTGCCGGATATGCTGGTATTTTTAAACGCAATGTGCTATCGTCGGGTGTAATACCACAAATTTCTATGATAATGGGGCCTGCAGCCGGTGGAGCTGTATACTCTCCTTCCATCACCGATTATGTATTTATGACAAACAATACCAGCTATATGTTCGTTACAGGGCCTAATGTAGTAAAAGAGGTATTGAATGAAGACGTAAGTTTCGACGATTTGGGAGGGGCAATGGTGCATATAAAAAAAAGCGGCGTAGCTCAGTTTGTTTATGAGGATGAGGAAAACACCATATTGGGCCTAAAAAAGCTGCTTTCCTATCTGCCTTCGAACAATATGGAAAATCCACCCAAAGTTGAAGTTGTTGATTATAAC